>JBCCRB010000391.1:0-3109 GCA_039208465.1 Pseudomonadota bacterium | reverse complement strand
CGCGCTCGCCGGAAACCGGGACATCCCAGCCCAACTGGTCGAAAAAGACCCGCTTGCGCGCTTTGAACATCTGGTCAAGCAGGTCTGCGTGTTTCTTCTGATCGCGGTTTTCAATGGCAATGATCATCCCAGCCTCCTTTGCGTGGAGGCCTAAGGATGTGGGAAATTGCGCGTCGCTCAACGCCCGAAATTTGGGGTATTTCAACGTTGCGCCGGGTCTTGGATGATGCCCAATTGCTGCGCCTTGTAGACAGCCTGTGTGATGCTCACCGAATTGGTTTTGAAGCGGGCGCTGCGCAGGTAAGTGGAGACCGTATATGTCGTCAGCCCGAGGATCAGGCCGATGTCGGCGGCGGTTTTTCCCTGCGCGGTCCAATAAAGCACTTCGCGTTCGCGGGGCGTGAGCCTTGGCGTCTCGGTTTCATTGCCCAATTCGAGCATGGCGCGCTGGTGCAGGAAATTGCCGACCGCCAGCCACAGGCGCTTGTTGGTCAGGCAACGTTCAGCCCAGCGATCCGGCGTATCATCGCTGGAGACCGAGAAAAGCGCGCGGCGGCCGGTTTTGTCACGCAGCGGAATGGAATAGCCATTGTTGCCAATATTGTGCGAGGCGGCGTCGCGAAAGAAGGCCTGCTCGCAGTCATTGGCCGGGCCGACCTCGCCCCAATTGAAGGGAAGGGTGCGCGTAAAACCTTCCCGGATGACCGGATCGATCTGCATATAGTTTTGCGTCAGATAGCGATGTACCCAATCAGCGGGATAGGTGAGGCGGATGAACGGGTCATCGACGGGTTTCGTCAGGTGCCGCGCAGCGTGGTAGACAAGGTGCTTGACGCCCAGCCGGTCGCGCAGTTGAAATACGACTTCGGCCAGATTGTCGGCCAGCGCCGCGCATGCGGTAGAGACATTGCCGTCCAACGCACGCTCATGGCGCACATCATCGGACTGCGGCGTGTTGTCATCGTTCGGTTCAGGCGTGGCTGGCAACTCATCCAGCGGTTCAGCCAAGCCAGCCCCGTTTGGCGTGTTTGGGCTCTGCATCGCTTCAGTTGCGCGCGGGGTGCGGTATCGAGCCAATTGCCTCGGTCTCGAAAAGCGGGATCACACGGCTCGAGCCCGAGCTATGAAGTATTAAGTAGACCTGTTCCATGTTGACGCCCCTCCTCAACAAATATTTTTTGAATTCAGCGATCTTATTCGTATGCCTTATCGCCCAGATAAAATCTGTCTGTTCTGTACTGATGATTGAAATTGATAGTTTACACTTACCCCCATCACGCTGATCTATTGGCATATTTGTTAATTGCTGTGCAACTATTTTTATTAAATGTGATAATTCTTTGACGCTCATGCGCGCGGTCTTGACAGGCGTTGGACCGATATACCAGTCGAGTTGCAGTATTCGTGGTTGCGATTGCTTTTTGCCGGCGCCGCGCGCCTGGCTTAAATCGGACCGTTTCATCACAGTCCTCCCTGGCCGTTAGACTGTTTGCCATGGCAAACTATCCAATGCTTCGCCAGCCTGCCCATCTCCCGAATTTGGGTCACACGACCAAGGAGGGGTTTTTGTCAGCGCGCCAAATTGCGCTATATGATCGTTCATCCAAACATTGTTCATACTGCCATGATGATCCGTTTCTCCATGACCGATCAGGACGATGATCTCGACGTTCTGACCCCATTGCGCACCAAGCCCAAGCCGAAACTTGAAAAGCCGAAGCTCTACAAGGTACTGTTGCTCAATGATGATTTTACACCGCGCGAGTTCGTGGTGCAGATCTTAAAAGCCGAATTCCGCCTGACCGAAGACGAGGCCTATCATGTGATGATCACCGCGCACCAAAAGGGCCTGTGCGTTGTTGCCGTTTACACCAAGGATGTGGCGGAAACGAAAGCCAAACGCGCCACCGACATGGCCAAGGATTTTGGCTTTCCGCTGATGTTTGACGTCGAACCTGAAGAGTAGAATTTATCTGCCAATAAAGGCGCGCACGAGACTTCGCACATTGCCGCCCGGCGCCATCTCGATCCGGTCAAATTCATCACTGTCACGGCGATAGGCGTCAAAGGCGATTTTGACTTGCGCCAGCACTTTGGCGCGCAACGCGTTGCAATTGCCGTCATCGCTCTCAGTCGTCAGGCCAACCGTGTCGCGGATGATGGTCGATGTTAGCGCCTGAAGCAGCACACCATGCACATCTTCATGGGCTTTGATGCCGGCGTAAAAATGTTGCCAGCGCTGCGCGGTCTCGCCGGTCAAATTGGCGGACGGTTTCGGCATTTTGTAGGTGATCGTCAAAAAGGGCAGGGCAGATGCCAAGATGCACCCGGCGCCGCGCTTTTGATAATCGCGCCGCCACAGCAAATCCCAATCGGTGACCGCAATCGCGCGGTTGCCTTGCGCGGTCTTTGGGCCGCGCTCACCGATCGACCGGTAGAGTTCCATCGGCGTCGTGCCGGCAATGGTGTAAGTCTGCGTGCTCTCGTTCGGTTGCCAATCGGCCGTATTGGCGGTGACCGGCATCAGCAGGAGGATCAGGCAAAGGGCAAAACGCAACATGGGCGGATTTACCGATGGCTGACGCCCGGTGTCTAGGGGGAAGGTGCCGAAACTCTCTCCCTATATTCGTTGCCCCCACCCTCACCCGACCCGCTGCGCACCCCCTCATCCGTTTTCGCTGATCGACACGATCAACGAAAACACCTTCTCCCACAAAGGGGAGAAGGGAGGCGCTAGCGTCGCCACCGCAACTTCCCTCTCCCTTGATGGGAGAGCAGAGCGACGACGGCGCTGCGCTTGTCTTGGGTGGCCCGCGCAGCGGGTCGGGTGAGGGTGTTTTCTCAAGCTCTGCCGTCATCCTCGGGTCAAGCCCCGGAATGACGGCGTGGGTGGGTATTCCCGCGCTCCATTTTCAGGGGCCAGGGGTTGGCTTCGTCCAAAAGCGCAAATTGAGCAAAGCGAAGCGCAAGCTTTTGGACCATCAGAGAAGTTCACAAATGCAGGACCCCGGCGATGCCGGAATGGCAATGGTCCTTATCGCGTGCTGGACCCTCCGGGGTCCCGCGCGGAGATTTGATGTGGTTGATCGCGCATCTCGTGGCACACGGG
>JBCCRB010000390.1:0-3111 GCA_039208465.1 Pseudomonadota bacterium | reverse complement strand
CGGAAGTCGGGCTTTATGATCCGGCGCTGGCAACGACGGTCACGGAAGATCTGGACGCTTACAAGCAGGCCACCGGCTTTGATCCCAATGTCGGGACCGTCGGTGTGCTGATCATGCGCTCCTATGTGTTGGCTAAAAATACTGCCCATTATCAAGGTGTGCTGCGCATGCTGCGCGAAAAGGGCCTGAACGTGGTCATGGCGTTTGCCAGCGGCCTGGACGGGCGGCCCGCGATTGAGAAATTCTTTATGGCTGATGGCAAAGCCAGCGTTGACCATGTGCTTTCGCTGACCGGGTTTTCGCTGGTTGGCGGCCCGGCCTATAATGATGCGGCGGCGGCCGAAGAAGTGCTGGCACAATTGGATGTGCCCTACACATCAGCTTTTGCGTCTGAGTTCCAGACGCTTGATCAATGGGGCGCTTCCGATGGCGGCCTGTCGCCGATCGAAGCAACGCTGATGGTTTCCCTGCCTGAAATCGATGGCGGCACAGGTCCGATCCTGTTTGTCGGACGGTGCGAAAACGCTTCAACCTGCAGCGGTTGCAGCCGAGCCTGCCCGGTTGGTGGTGGCATGGTTGGTGCGGACATGCAGCCATGCATCGAGCGCATCGAGATGATGTCTGACCGCATCGTCAAGCAGATTGCGCTGAGGCGTACGCCGGTTGGTGAGCGCAAAATCGCGACGGTGATCTACAATTTCCCGCCCAACAGCGGTGCCATGGGTTCAGCTGCCTTCCTCGCCGTTTTCCAATCGATCTACAACACGCTGGTCGGGTTGAAAGGGCAGGGATATTCGGTTGACGTGCCGGCCGATGTCGATGCGCTGCGCGCGGCAATCCTGGAAGGCAATTCAGAGCGCTATGGCGCGCCGGCCAATATCGCCCATATGATCAATGTCGACGACCATGTGCGCAACGAAACGTGGCTTGCCGAAATTGAGCAAGCCTGGGGACCGGCGCCTGGGCGTGCGCAATCCGACGGCCGCAACATATTTGTCTATGGTGCGCAATTCGGCAATGTGTTCATCGGCGTGCAGCCGGCCTTTGGCTATGAAGGCGATCCGATGCGGCTGTTGTTTGAAAAAGGCTTTGCGCCGACGCATGCTTTTGCCGCCTTCTATCGTTTTCTGCGTGATGGTTTTGGGGCGCATGCCTATCTGCATTACGGCACGCATGGCGCGCTGGAATTCATGCCCGGTAAGCATGTCGGACTTTCTGGTGATTGCTGGCCGGACCGTCTGATTGCCGATGTGCCGAATTTTTATCTCTATGCCGCCAACAACCCGTCAGAGGGTCAGATTGCGCGCCGCCGTTCTGCGGCCACGCTGATCAGCTATCTGACACCGCCGGTCGGCAAAGCAGGCCTCTACAAAGGGTTGCTTGATCTGAAAGCCACCGTCGATCGCTGGCGCGCCAGTGATCCCGAAGCGATCGCCGAACGTGTCGATCTGACAAGCGCCATCCACGCGCAGGCCGTCGCGCTCGATCTGGTGGAAGAAAAAACCTCCTGGAGTGAGCAGGGGCTGACCGAAGTGCCGGCGCTGGCGCATCAATTGCACGAATATGAGACCATGCTGATCCCGCATGGCCTGCATGTTGTTGGGGAACCTGTATCGGCTGAAGCGCGGGCGGACATGGTGGAAACGGCGCGCGAGGCGCTGGTTGAAGCCGGGGCCGATGCGGACCCGGAAGCGCTGGATGCGGTGCTGTCACGGCTCGATGAAAATCTGGCCAAAGACCATGAATTGCCGGCGCTGATGCATGCCTTGAACGGCGGCTACATTCGTCCGGTTGCCGGCGGCGACATCATTCGTTCGCCCGATGTGGTTCCCACGGGGCGCAATATTCATGGCTTTGATCCGTTCCGCTTGCCGAGCGCCTTTGCGGTTCAGGATGGCGCCCAACAAGCTGAACGGCTGCTGCAGCGTCTGATTGCCGACACGGGCGAAATGCCGAAATCGGTCGCCATCGTGTTGTGGGGGACGGACAATCTGAAATCGGAAGGGGCGCCAATCGCCCAGGCGCTGGCGCTGATCGGGGCCAAGCCACGCTTTGACAGTTTTGGGCGCCTGGCGGGTGCTGATCTGATTGCCCTTGAAGAGCTTGGCCGCCCGCGTGTCGATGTGGTGATGACGCTTTCCGGTATCTTCCGCGATCTGTTGCCGTTGCAAACGAAATTGCTGGCTGAGGCGAGCCTTGCGGCGGCGTTGGCTGAAGATGAGCCGCTTTCGCAAAACCCGATCCGCGCACATGCTTTGGCCTATGCCGAGGAGCATGGCTGCGATCTGGAGACGGCGGCGCTACGGGTCTTTTCCAATGCCGATGGTGCCTATGGCGCCAATGTGAACTTGCTGATCGACAGCGGCGCCTGGGACAATGAGGAAGAGCTGGCCGAGGCGTTTACCGCCCGCAAGGGCTTTGCCTATGGCGTTGATGGCAAACCGATCCGTCAATCGGCAATGCTGCACAGCATTTTGAAAGATGTCGACGCGGCTTATCAGAACATTGAATCGGTCGAATTGGGCGTGACGTCAATCGACCAATATTTCGATACGCTGGGTGGTATTTCGCGGGCGATCAAAAAGGCCGGCGGCAAGGATGCCGGCGTTTATGTTTCCGATCAAACGTCCGGCAAGGGCAAGGTGCGCACGCTTGGCGAGCAGGTCTCGCTTGAAAGCCGGACACGGGCGCTCAATCCGAAATTCTATGAGCCGCTGCTCGACAGCGGTTTTGAAGGCGTGCGGGCAATTGAAGCCCATGTGACCAACACGCTTGGCTGGTCGGCGACGACCGGGCAAGTCGCGCCCTGGGTTTATCAGAATTTGGCGGAGACCTTTGTGCTCGATCCGGAGATGCGGCGGCGAATGGCCGAGCTCAATCCGAAATCGAGCGCCAAGCTGGCCGGACGGCTGATTGAAGCGCGTGACCGCGAATTCTGGGCACCCGATGACGAGACCTGGGACGCGCTGTGCGCGGCCAATGAAGAACTGGAAGATCGCCTTGAAGGCATCACCGTAGGAGAGGCAGCATGAACGTATTTACGCATCCAAAGACATTGGAGCGCGCTGCCCGGCAGAAAGAGGATGGCGAAGGCAGCGTCCAAGTCCATCT
>JBCCRB010000389.1:0-3115 GCA_039208465.1 Pseudomonadota bacterium | reverse complement strand
GGCGCCGGGCCCGACATTGTGGTTGGCCATGATTTCCGCGGTTATTCGATGAGCATCAAGCTGGCGCTGACACAAGGGCTGATGGCCGCCGGCGCCAATGTAAAGGATATCGGCCTGGCCCTGTCGCCCATGGCCTATTACGCGCAATTTGCCCTCGATGTGCCTTCCGTCGCCATGGTCACCGCTTCGCATAACGAAAACGGCTGGAGCGGCGTAAAGATGGGTTGCGCCCGCCCACTCACCTTCGGCCCGGACGAGATGAGCCAGCTCAAGGCGATTGTCTTGAACGCCGATTTTGATGCCAAGGGCGGCGGCGCTTACGAATTTGTCGACGGCTTCCGCGAAACCTATCTGAATTCGCTCGTCGAAGGGAAATCCATCAAACGCAAGCTGAAAGTGGTAGCCGCCTGCGGCAATGGTACGGCTGGCGCGTTTGGTCCCGAGGCGCTGGAGCGCCTGGGATGCGAGGTCATCGCGCTCAATGCCGAGCTTGATCATACCTTCCCGAACTACAATCCGAACCCGGAAGACATGGAAATGCTGCACGCCATCCGCGATGCGGTGCTTGAACATGGCGCGGATGTGGGCCTCGGCTTTGATGGCGATGGCGACCGCTGCGGCGTCGTTGACAATGAGGGCAATGAGATCTTTGCCGACAAGGTAGGCGTGATGCTTGCCCGCGATATCTCGGCCCAGCACGACAAGGCGCAATTTGTCGTTGATGTGAAATCAACCGGCCTGTTTTTGACCGATCCTGTGCTTAAAGAGCAGGGCGCCAAGACCGATTATTGGAAGACCGGCCACTCCTATATCAAGCGCCGCGTCAATGAGCTGGACGCGATTGCCGGCTTTGAAAAATCCGGACATTTCTTCTTCAATCCGCCCATCGGCCTTGGCTATGATGATGGCATCGTCACCGCGATTGCCGTGTGTGAGATGCTTGACCGCAACCCCGACAAATCCATGGCCGATTTGTACCGCGCTTTGCCGCTCACCTTTGGCTCACCGACCATGTCGCCCCATTGCGACGATGAGATCAAATATGACGTTATCGAGCGTGTCGTGGCTCGTTTCGAGCAGATGCAGAAATCAGGCGACACGATCGCCGGTCATCCGATCGTTGATCTGATCACGGTCAACGGCGTGCGCGTTGTCACCGATGATGGCACGTGGGGCCTGGTGCGCGCCTCCTCCAACAAGCCGGAACTCGTCGTTGTGGTCGAAAGCCCGGTGTCGGAAGAGCGCAAGATCGCCATGTTCAAAGCCGTTGATGCGGTTTTGCGGGAGAACACGGAAGTCGGCGACTACAACCAGACCTTGTAAGCTGTCAGAGGGCCATGCCGACCCGGCCGATCGCCGGTAATTTCAGCGCAGGGCGGGCAAAATCAATGCCCACGGCCTGGCCTAGAAGATTGAATTCAAGGCCGGAGCGCACGCCGGCCGATAGACCAAACAGGCCGAAAACCGAAATATGCATGTCGCGCCTGTCGGCATCGAGCTGAAAGAACTTGCCACCGGCCAGCCAATCCCGACCAACCGCATTGGGTGGTAATACGGCGCCAATCTGCGGCACTTGCCGCAACACATGCGCCACAAAGCTGTTTGAGTTCGGTCCAGGCCAAATCCGGTAGCCATCGCGATTGGCGTGCGGATAGGCGTCAATGGCATCACGAACCGCTGGAATGAGCGCGGCCGCTTCCGCACCGCGTACGGTTTTGATCATGAACGGCGGATTGGAATACCAATTCGCGTCAGCCGCATAAGCATTGCGCCGCACCGGCTGGCCCCAGCCAACCTTGTCATAACGCTCATAGCGTGTTGCGCCGGCTTCCTTCAGGACGATCCACGAATGAACCGACAGCGCGCCTTTAAAGCCGCCTGTGCGCGCTGCCATAATGTGTATGACAGCCTCTTGCGCCTCAGCCGCGCGCGGCAGCAAGCCGGTCGCCGACCAATCGGCTTGGCGCCAATTGGCAGGACGGTCAACACTCGCCCACCACGCGGAAGCCGCCGCGATGGGCATGATGAAGGTCAGCATGAAAACGAGAATCAAACGGGACACGCAATCTCAATCAGTTTGCATTTTTCAAACACAGCCCCATAAGGCGTGCGGTTACCGGCATAATGTGGGAATAATTCGACCATGGTAAACCCAATTCTCGCAGAAGTGATCCGCGGCAGCCGCGTTGAAAGCATCCATCGCGGCGCGCTCGTCATTGTCGATGCAGCGGGCAAAATCATCATGCAGCGCGGCGATGCAGAAGCGATCGCCTACCCGCGTTCCTCGCTCAAATTGCTGCAGGCCTTGCCGTTGCTTGAAAGCGGCGCCGCCGAGGCGTTCGGCTTTTCAAACCGTGAACTGGCGCTGGCCTGCGCCTCGCACTCTTCCTCGCCCACCCATGTCGGGATTGTTGGGGGGATGCTCGAACGCGCTGGCCTTGGCGAAACCGATCTGCAATGCGGGGCGCATTGGCCGGTCTATGCCACAAAGGATGTGATTGCCATGGTGCGCCGGGGCGAGACGCCGAACCGGATGCACAATAATTGTTCGGGCAAACATGCCGGTTTCTTGTGCACCTGCGCCCATACGGGCGTGTCCACCGGCGACTATATCGACCCTGAAAACCATCTGCAGAAGGAAGTGCGCGCGGTTATCGGTGCGCTGTGCGGCACGGTGATCGACGACGCTGCCTGCGGGCTCGACGGGTGCTCGGCGCCGACCTTCGCCGTGCCGATCAAAGGCATGGCCCATGCCCACGCCAAGCTGGCAGCGGGCGTCGGTGTCGAGCCGGCAAGGGCAAAAGCGGCCCGCCGGCTCTTGCAGGCCTGCATGGCCGAACCGCATCTAGTGGCCGATGAAGGGCGTTATTGCACGCTGTTGATGCAGGCGGCGCCCGGGCGCCTTTACGCCAAAACCGGCGCGGAGGGCTTTTTTATCGCCGCGGTACCGGAACAGGGCATTGCCATCGCGGTTAAGTGTGATGACGGCGCTTCTCGCGCAGCGGAAGTTGCCGTCGCCGCTGCCATTGCCGCCAGTTTGGCAGCACGCGCGACCTCATATACATAGGGTTGACTTTTCGAGCACTTAGTGAGGCCGACGCCATACATTTCGTCG
>JBCCRB010000388.1:0-3117 GCA_039208465.1 Pseudomonadota bacterium | reverse complement strand
CGAGGATGTAAAGGCGCGTGCCTTCCTCAAGTGTGAGCAGCCGGTCAACCATTTGGGAAACGGTCTGGCTTTCGATCGGCAGGCCGGTTGCGGGCGAGTAGGGGATGCCGACACGCGCAAACAGCAGGCGCATATAATCATAGATTTCGGAGACGGTGCCGACCGAAGAGCGTGGATTACGACACGTCGTATACAGCTCGATAGAAATTGCAGGCGACAGGCCCTCAATGGAATCGACGTCCGGCTTCTGCATCATTTCCAGAAACTGACGCGCATAGGCCGACAGGCTTTCCACGTAACGGCGTTGGCCTTCCGCGTAGATTGTATCAAACGCCAGCGAGGATTTGCCGGAGCCTGAAAGGCCCGTCATGACAATCAATTTGTCACGCGGCAAATCGAGATCAACGCCCTTCAAATTGTGCTCACGCGCACCGCGGATGGAAATCTGCTTGAGATCGGTCATGGATAAGGCCTGTTGTGCTGCGAAATGGATGTAGTTTTCTGGCGCCACATGTCGAGCCGCAAAATCATGATTACTGCCATGCTGTGGATAGAATGTGCGCCTTGACGGGCAAACCTACAGCAAATAGAACAATATGTGAACATAAATGCGCTGTGGATTGCAGCGCGTGGCGGTGTCGATAAGTGATCCGGCATCGTAGACAGGGGCAGTCAAAGGAGTTCTTGCGATGGCAGGCAGCGTCAACAAAGTCATTTTGGTGGGCAATCTTGGAGCAGATCCGGATGTGCGTCGGCTCAATTCCGGCGAACCGGTTGTGAATTTGTCGGTGGCGACGTCAGAAACGTGGCGCGACAAGGCGTCTGGTGACCGCCGGGAACGGACGGAGTGGCATCGCGTCGTGATTTTCAACGAGAATCTGGCGAAGGTTGCCGAGAACTATCTGAAAAAGGGATCGAAGGTGTATCTGGAAGGCCAATTGCAGACACGCAAATGGACCGATCAGAACGGCGCTGACAAATATACGACCGAGATCGTCCTGCAGCGCTATCGCGGCGAACTGACGATGCTTGATAGTCGCGCCGATAGCGAAGCTGGCTATGGCGGTGGTCGCTCGCAGTCCAATTATGGCGGCAATCAGATCGGCCAAGGCGCCGGTGACATGGGACAGGGTGGCGGTCAGCCTGCCGGCGGTAATGATTTTGCCCGCGATTTGGACGACGAGATTCCGTTCTAGAACTGGTCACACAGAGATGATTGGCGTCGCGCAGACCTTTAACGATAGCGTGCGCCAATGATTTGCGATGGAACCAAATTCAGCGCTGTAGTGGCGTTCATTGTCAGCGCGGTTTTGTCATTGGCGCCACTGGGTGGTGTTGCGCAAGCGGGCGAAGCCGATGTTGTGGGTGTGACGGCAACGCAAAATGGTGACGGCAGCTGGCGCTTTGATGTGACTGTTGCGCATGCCGATACCGGCTGGGACCATTATGCCGACCGCTGGGATGTTGTGGCGCCGGATGGGACGGTGCTGGGATCGCGAGTGCTTTTACATCCCCATGTTAACGAGCAACCCTTTACCCGCTCTCTCAACAATATCGATATTGCAAAAGACATTGAGGTGGTCACTGTCAGGGCGCATGACAGTGTCCATGGGCTTGGCGGTGAAGAAATGCGCGTGACGTTGCCGCGCTAGGCGGCAGCAAGTGTTTTGATGCCATCAGCAACGAACTGGACGGCAAGCGCGGACAGGATGACGCCGAGCAGGCGCGTCAGAACGGATCGGCCCGTTTCGCCGAGCAATCGATCGATGCGTTCAGCGGCAATGAAAATAACCCACGTGATAGCCAGGATCGCCAGTACGATCGAAATCAACGCAGCGGCGCCGGCGATGCCAGGCATTTGACCCGACAGCAAGATCACGGCGGAAATAGCGCCGGGTCCGGCGATCAGCGGGATGGATAAGGGGAAAATCGCGACAGAACGTACCTGGTCGGCGTTGATGGCGCGTTCCGCGGTGTTTTCGTGGCGTTGCTGGCGGCGCTCAAAGATCATTTCAAAGGCGATCCAGAACAGCAGCAAGCCGCCCGCAACACGAAATGCAGCCAAAGTAACCCCGAAGAGCGCCAGGATCATGGTGCCGATCAAGGCGAACAAGACGAGCACGATTGCGCTTGTGATGATGGCGCGCGTGCCGACCTCGCGGCGTTGCTGACGATCCATGCCCGCGGTGACGGCCAGAAACAGCGGCGCCAGCCCGATCGGGTCGATGGTCACCGCTAGCGTTACGATTGCATTGACGAGGATATCGCTGTCCATGAAGGCGCTTTAATCCTGCTTTTCTTAAGCGCGCAACAGCCTGTGCCAAAACAGCGCTAAAGCTTGGTTTTCTGGAGCCGGACAGCTATTGTCAGAAACATGATTCCTTGGCTGAAAACAGGCTAAACTTCTTGAGTGACGAAACCCCTATCGACGGCGGCGATCGCGGCATTGAGCCGATTTCTATTTTAGAGGAAATGCAACGCTCTTATCTCGATTACGCGATGAGCGTGATCGTGAGCCGGGCGCTTCCAGATGTCCGTGATGGCTTGAAGCCTGTTCACCGCCGCATTCTGTTCGCGAGCCAAGAAGGTGGCTTTGTCGCCGGACGCCCTTACCGCAAGAGCGCTAAGATCGTGGGCGATGTGATGGGTAACTATCACCCTCATGGTGATGCTGCGATTTACGACGCTTTGGCACGCATGACGCAGGATTGGTCGATGCGGGTGCCTTTGGTTGATGGCCAAGGGAACTTTGGTTCAATGGACCCGGACCCACCAGCATCCATGCGTTACACCGAAGCACGCTTGGCCCGTGTGGCGAACACTCTTCTGGATGATCTCGACAAAGACACGGTCGATTTTGCAGAAAACTACGACGGATCGCGGCAAGAGCCGCAGGTCCTCCCCGCACGCTTCCCGAACCTGCTCGTCAACGGCGCTGGTGGCATCGCAGTCGGCATGGCCACCAATGTTCCGCCGCACAATCTGGGTGAGGTGATTGATGGCTGCCTCGCTTACATCGAGAACCCAGCGATCACGATTGAAGAGCTGATCGAGATTATTCCGGGGCCAGATTTCCCAACTGCACCTCTAATCCTTGGGTCGAGCGGCTCTAAGGCT
>JBCCRB010000387.1:0-3129 GCA_039208465.1 Pseudomonadota bacterium | reverse complement strand
ATCCGCTGGATGGCGCTGTGCTGACGATCGGTTGTGACAAGACCCCGCCTGCGCTCCTGATGGCCGCGGCAACCGTCAACATCCCGGCGATCGCCTTTTCTGTCGGACCGATGCTCAATGGTTGGCATGAGGGTGAGCGCGCCGGCTCGGGCACGATTGTCTGGAAGATGCGGCAAAAACTGTCGGCCGGGGACATCACATACGAGCAATTCATGCAGGCGGTTTCCAATTCGGCGCCATCGGTGGGCTACTGCAACACGATGGGCACGGCAACGACCATGAATTCGTTGGCCGAAGCGTTGGGCATGCAATTGCCCGGATCGGCGGCCATTCCGGCCCCTTACCGCGAACGCGGACAGATGGCTTATACGACCGGGCGGCAGATTGTCGAAATGGTGCTGAGTGACCGCAAACCGTCGGACATCATGACACGCCAGGCGTTTGAAAATGCCATCGTGGTCAATTCCGCCATTGGTGGGTCGACAAATGCGCCGATCCACCTCAACGCCGTAGCACGGCATCTTGGCGTGCCGCTTACCAATGATGATTGGCAGGAACTGGGACACAAGATCCCGCTGCTTGTCGATCTGCAGCCAGCCGGCAAATACCTCGGCGAGGATTACCACAGAGCCGGCGGTGTGCCGGGCGTCATCCGGCGCTTGCTCGATGCCAACTTGCTGCCGCATCCAGATGCGCTGACCGCTAATGGCAAGACCATTGCCGAGAATTGCGCCGATGTCCCCATCGACAATGATGATGTCATTCGCCCTATCGAAAACGCCATGGTGGCGCGGGCTGGTTTCCTTAATCTGAAAGGCAATTTGTTCCGTTCCGCGATCATGAAGACGTCCGTGATCTCGGAAGAGTTCAGGACCCGTTACCTGTCGAACCCTGACAGCCCGGAAGCGTTTGAGGGACGGGCAATCGTGTTTGACGGACCAGAAGACTATCATGATCGGATTGATGATCCGGCAGAGGCAATTGATGCGCATTGCATCCTGGTGATGCGCGGCGCTGGCCCGGTCGGCTATCCGGGCGGTGCGGAAGTGACCAACATGCAGCCGCCGGCCTATCTGATCAAGAAAGGGATTACGTCCTTGCCTTGCATCGGTGACGGGCGTCAATCGGGCACGTCTGGTTCGCCGTCAATTCTCAACGCATCCCCGGAAGCGGCCAATGGAGGCGGGCTGGCACTGTTGAAGACCGGCGATATGATCCGCATTGATCTGACAGCCGGGACAGTCAATGCACTCGTCGACGAAGCTGAATGGTCAGCGCGCGCGGAGGCGCTGCAATCGACTGGCGGCTACCCGTACCCGGAAGCGCAAACGCCCTGGCAGGAAATCCAGCGAGGTGTGGTTGATGAGTTTGACGCCGGCATGGTGCTCAAGCCGGCGGTCAAACATCAGCAGATCGTTCAGACCAAAGGTCTGCCGAGGGACAATCACTAGGTGATCGTCAGGCGGCTTTTTTGACGCCTGCTTCGGCGCGCATGGTTTTGCCGTCGGCATCAAACAGATGCAGCGCTTCGGCCGTACCGGTCAGGTGGATAGCCGAACCACGTTCGATCTGATGATAGCCTGGTAGTTTGGCCAGCACGGATTCTTCGTGCCCCTCTACGCGGACATAAACCAGGGTCACCTCGCCAAGCGCTTCGACAATGTCGACAGTGCCGGAGATGATGGCGTCCTTGGCAGTCTTGGTAACGACCAGATCTTCGGGGCGGATACCGACTTTTACTGATTGGCCCTTCAACGAGGCGGCGCCGGCAAATGGTACGGTGCATTTGCCACCCGATTCTACGTTCAGCGCGATGCCCTTTGAGTTGGCCGAGGTCACGGTTGCATCCATGATGTTCATGGCTGGCGACCCGATGAATTGCGCGACAAACAGGTTTGCCGGGCGGTGGTACAGTTCCATCGGCGAGCCGACCTGCTCCACGTAGCCACCACGCAGCACAACGATCCGATCAGCCAGTGTCATAGCCTCGACCTGGTCGTGGGTCACATAGATCATCGTGGTTTCCGGCATGGATTCGGACAGCTTGGCGATCTCGATGCGTGTTGCCACGCGCAAGGCGGCGTCAAGGTTGGACAGTGGCTCGTCAAACAGGAAAACTTTCGGCTGACGGCAAATTGCCCGCCCGATAGCCACGCGCTGACGCTGACCACCGGAAAGCGCCTTGGGAAGTCGGTCGAGATAGGCGTCCAACTGCAGGATTTGCGCAGCATTCTTTACCCGCTGATCGATTTCCGCAGGCGGTGTTTTCGCAAGACGCATGCCGAAGGCCATGTTGTCGTAAACTGTCATGTGCGGATAGAGCGCGTAGGATTGGAACACCATCGCGATCCCGCGTTGCGACGGCGGCACATCATTGACGAGCATACCGTCAATTTCCAGCGACCCGCCGGTGATGCTCTCCAGACCGGCAATGGTTCTGAGCAATGTGGATTTGCCGCAGCCGGACGGCCCAACAAAGACGATGAACTCGCCCGCGGTGATATCGAGATCGATCCCGTGCAGGACCTCGACATCGCCATATGCTTTGACAATTTTTGTCAGCTTAAGATCGGCCATTTGTTCCTCCCAGCGGCGCGCCGGCGCCTTATGTTGTTATCGATCAGCCTTTTTGCCCAAACCAGGCTTGATACGCGCCAAGCGCAATTTTGCCGCCCTTTGCGGCGATCTCCGGATAAGGCGACCCGCTCATGGGAACGATGCCTGATCCGATTGATACTTCCACATCCTTCTCAGATGTATTCACGACGACTGTGATAGCCTCGGCTCCTTCGCCGCGTTCAAAATGCAAGACGTCATTGTCGTTACCCAAGAAGCGGATCGACGCCTTGGCAAAGACCTGATGGTCACGCCTGAAAGCCAGCATCTGCTTGTAATGCGCCAACAGCGATTCCTCGCGGTCGGCCTGCAGATTGACCGCCGATGTCAGATGCTCCGGCGGAACGGGCAACCAAGGTTTTTCAGCATGGCTGAAGCCACCATTGGGTTCATTGTGTGACCAAACCATTGGGGTGCGACAGCCGTCGCGGCCTTTGAAGATCGGCCAGAACTGGATGCCATAGGGATCCTGCAAATCCTCATAGTCGAGCAGCGCTTCGGTTAGCCCGAGTT
>JBCCRB010000386.1:0-3145 GCA_039208465.1 Pseudomonadota bacterium | reverse complement strand
GTTGACCGTGTCACCCACTTTGAACGAATTGACCCAGGCAACCTCTTTGAAAAGGCCTATGACCTGAATGAACACCAGGATACTGCCAACCGCCAGAACGCCCAGGATCAAGCCGTTGAGCCCGGGATTGGCGAGGAACGCCTGAATGATCTGGCGCGATAAAATGGCCGCCGCGAATCCGACGAGCGCCAGGAAAACCAGCATGGAGATCAGGAAGACCTGCGGATTGGACAGTTTGTACGGATCAAACCGCCGCCTTGCCGCAACGGTTAACGCATCATCTGTATCCACTGCTGCCAAAGTCGCCTCCCAGTCACTCAAACGGGCAAATCACAACCCGATCGATAAAAATGTAACGACAAGTATGGCAGAAATGAAAGGCGTTAGCGCAAGCAAACATCAGCTTTATGCCGATTTATGCGCCCCATTGACCGTTTTCAGCAATTGCTGGTGAATACGCTCATTTCCGCAAACGACTTCATGGCGCTCAAACATCTTGTCGCCCCCGGCCAAATCGCTGACAAAACCGCCCGCCTCACGCACCAGCAAGATGCCCGCGCCAATGTCCCAGGGATGGATCGGTTCTTCCCAATAACCGTCCAGGCGGCCCGCGGCGACCCAGGCCATATCCAGCGCTGCTGCCCCATTGCGCCGCACCCCAACACTGTTCGCCATGACTTTCTGCAGCTCTTTGAGAAACTTGCCATGGTCTGAACCCTTGCGCCCCAAATAGGGAACGCCGCAGCCAATGACGCAGTCTGTCATCTCGCGGCGTGCAGCAACCCGCATCCGGCGATCATTCATGAAGGCGCCATCGCCGCGTTCGGCGGTAAAAAGCTCATCATGAACGGGATTATAGACCACCGCAGCACGTAAGACGCCTTGGCTTTCCAGCGCGATGGACACAGCAAAATGCGGAATCCCATGCAGGAAGTTCGTTGTTCCATCGAGCGGATCGACAATGAACCGGTGCTGTGTATCAGTCCCTACAATCGCGCCGCTTTCCTCCATCAGGAAACCATAGTCCGGTCGCGCCTTGGACAATTCATGATGGATAGTTTTTTCGGCGCGATGGTCGGCCTGGCTGACAAAGTCACCGGGACCCTTGACCGAAACCTGCAGGTTCTGCACCTCGCCAAAATCGCGCACCAGACCGCGCCCCGCCTTCATCGCGGCCTGCACCATCACGTTCATGATCGCCGAACGAGCCATCGAAGCCTGCTTTCTTTATTATCGCGAAACCGCGCGGTTAGTCCGCACGTTTGACGTAAGTCAGTTCATTGGTGTCAACGACGATCTTCTCGCCGGCGGTGATGAAGGGTGGCACCATTACGCGCACACCATTTTCCATGGTTGCGGGCTTATAGGACGAGGCAGCCGTCTGACCCTTGACGACCGCTTCGGTCTCTTCAACCGCCAAGACCACACTGTCTGGCAGTTTGACGCCGATCGGGCGTTCTTCATGCATCTCCACGGTGACAATCATGCCGTCCTGCAAAAATGCCGACCGCTCGCCCACAAAGTCTTTTTGCAATTCCAATTGCTCATAGCTCTCATTGTCCATGAAAACCAGCGCCTCACCTTCCTCATAAAGGTACTGAAAATCTTTCTGCTCCAAGCGAACACGCTCAACGGTTTCGTTGGCCCGAAAACGCTCATTGAGCTTGCGCCGATCGATCAAATTTTTCAGCTCGACCTGAGCAAACGCACCGCCCTTGCCGGGTTTGACATGCGCTGTCTTAACGGCCACCCAAAGCCCGCCATCATGCTCCAGCACATTGCCGGGCTTGATCTCGTTTCCGTTGATCTTCATCGTATTATTGCCTGTTTCTGAGGAAATCAGCGCGATCTATCGCCATGGGCCGCTCATTGAACGAAAAAGGCGCTTCGTTCAAGACCACGCAAACGCGGATTAAAAGAGCGCGTTGGCGCGGGCGATGGCCTCACGGTGCTGCTCATCGGACAGGCCCAGCCAAAAATCCTCCATGACCGGGACGCGCTGATCGGCGCGGCGCGCAAGGATATACCAGGCTGCCGCTTCAATATTGTCCGGTTCAGTGCCGATGCCTGCCCGGTATAATTGTGAAACGATCAGCTGGCCTTGCGCGCTGCCGGCCCGCGCCGCCTGCAAAATCCAGCCAAAGCCACGCGCCACATCCTGAGCGCCACCCGCGCCATCAACCAAAAGCACGCCATATTCCACCTGGGCCTCGGTGAAGTTCTGCCGCGCCGCAAGTTCAAACCATTTGCGCGCCTCAGCTAGATCATCATCTATATTCATCGAGCCATCGAGGTAAAAACGGCCCAAGAGAAATTGAGCGTCGGCAATGCCCGCTTCCGCCGCTTGCCGGAAATAGGTCACTGCAGTCGCCGATCCCGATGCACCTGGACGCAGCGTGCGCACAAGCTGGCCATAATTGAACTGCGCGCTCGCATGGCCTTTGTCGGCGGCCCGCTTGATGTAATCGGCGGCAGCCTTTTTATCGTCACGCGTTTCGGCATCCTGTAGCAGCATGACCCCATAGCGGAATTCCGCTTCCGTGATCCCCTTATCCGCCGCTTGGCGGTAATAGTCTTCGGCCAGTGCAAGATTGATCGGTACGCCCAACCCACGCATATGGATTTCAGCCAAAAGCGTCATTGCAGCCGGATCACCAGCCTCCGCACGCGGCTGAGCAAGATTGCGCGCGGTGATGTAAAGCCCGCGCTGAAAGGCCCCGTAGGCCTGGTCGATTTCAGGTTCACCAAACCGCGAAGGTGTTGGCAGATTAGGTGTTTCATCGCCATCTTGGGCATGAGCAGGCGCTGGCGCGGATATCGCCGCCAACAAGGCCACCATGATCAAACTTTTATAACTAGATTTCATAGTGCAGCGGGTAATTTGCCAAAATGGCATTCGCATGGCGAACACACTCTCCTGGATCGTCAATGTGCGCGCCGAATACCGCATTGCTCAGCGCCACGAAATCAACGCCGGTTGCAGCGGCTTCCGCCACGCTCTCAACATCGTTTCCTGCCAGTAAAATGGCCGGAATTTCAACCATTTGCGCCCACCATTGTGCCAATTCTGCAAGTTTTGGATGCACGTTGGCATGCGTATCGCCGCCAAATTTGCCAAAAAGCACATAATCGGGGCGCGCTTCAC
>JBCCRB010000385.1:0-3151 GCA_039208465.1 Pseudomonadota bacterium | reverse complement strand
TCGTGCACCGCGCGCTGATCAAGGCGTTGGCGCTCGGCGATGGCGGCGATGAACTGCCCGATCTTGGTCTTGATGAATTGCGCGAGATCGCCGGGTTGATTTCCGCGGCTGAGCGGCGCGCGGTCAATGCCGAACGCGACACGGTGGACCGTTTAATCGCCGAACATCTGCACACACGGGTTGGCGATGAGTTTGAAGGGCGCGTGACGGGCATTTCAGGCGGCGGCGTGTTCGTGACGATTGAGCAATTTGGTGCCGACGGGTTCGTGCCCGCCTCGACGCTTGGCGATGAATATTTCCATCATGACGAAGCGCTGCAGGCGATGGTCGGCGAGCGTACCGGCGCCGGTTATCGTTTGGGTGACCCGGTCACGGTCAAAATTTCGCAGGTTGAGGTCTTGGCCGGATCGATGCGTTTTGAAATGATGTCGGAACCCCGAGCCTTGGGCATATCGACAAAGTCGCGCCACAAGGCAAAACGCGGCGCACGCGGCGCCGGGCGTGGCTTTTCGCGCAAGGGTGCCGGCAGAACGAGGAAAAGGCGCTAAATGAGCGACATCCAGGTATTTGGCGGTGATTTTGAGCCCAAACGGCCGCTTTGGCGCGCGATGGGCCGCGGCTGGCGTGGCAAATGCCCTTCCTGCGGGCAGAGCCATCTTTATTCAGGCTTTGTCACGACGATCGACCAATGCCCAAACTGCGGTGAGCATATTGCCCATCACCGGGCCGATGATTTGCCGCCCTATCTGAACATCTTCATCGTTGGGCATATTGTGGTCGGCGTGATGCTGCTCGTCATGCGGGTGACCGATTGGAGCGCCTGGACGCATCTGGCGATCTGGGGACCGCTGACACTCTTTTTGGCGCTGTTGCTGATGCGCCCTTTGAAAGGTGCGGTGATCGGGTTGCAATGGGCAAACCGGATGCACGGCTTCGGCGATCAGTCAGACCATGACCCGACCGCCCCTCGCCCGTCGGACCATGGCTGATGGTGACGGCGCGCCCCGCGTTTCAGTTCGCCCCAAAGCAGCAGCCAGCCTGATCCTAATCCGGCAAGATGCTGACGGGCCGCGCTATCTGATGGGGCGCCGCGCGGATACATTGGTGTTTATGCCCGGCTATTATGTGTTTCCTGGTGGGCGCCTTGAGCGCGGCGACCGCAGTGATGATGTGGCCGATCCCATCCACGCTGGAAAAATCGGGCCGCTGGCGCGTCGGCTTGCGGCTTGTGCCCTGCGTGAATTGACCGAGGAGACTGGCCTGATCCTGCCCTTGACGACCCGTCTCACTTTTGTTGCGCGCGCGATCACGCCGCCCGGTCGGATACGGCGGTTTGATACACGGTTTTTTGCCGCCGAGGTGCATGCCGCGTTCGGGCAACGCCATGAGATCAAGCCGAAAGATGATGAGCTTGATCCGATAGGCTGGTTCCGGCCCGCCGAGATCCCGGACGATCGCCTGCATCTGATCACGCGGATGGTCATCGACACGGTGGCCAACCGGCTCGGCAGCAAGAGCGGCCTGGCTTCGGCGGACCATGTCATCCCCTGCCATCGTTTCCGTCACGGCAAACCGGTAGTGGAAACCCTCTAGCGCTTGACTTTCATCGGCTAATCCGTATTGAAGCCACCACCGAGGCGCGGCCAATCCGCGCCCTTTTGTTTTCAGCTGAGTGAGCGTCATGGCCAAGGCAACAACAATCAAGATCAAGCTGCAGTCCACTGCAGACACCGGCTTCTTCTACGTTACCAAGAAGAACAGCCGGACCATGACCGAGAAAATGGTCAAAACGAAATATGACCCGATTGCGCGCAAGCATGTCGAGTTCAAGGAAGCCAAGATCAAGTAATTGATTTTGCTTTGACAAATTAGCGCCGCTGCGTCCGTGCAGCGGCGTTTTTTATGCCGCGTCCGCGATCACCTGGTTACGACCGCCCTGTTTGGCCGCATAAAGCGCCTGATCCGCCTTGCGCAATAATGCGGCCGGATCGGCGCCATCATTTTCAGCCAAGGTGGCCACACCGATGCTCGTTGTTAAGTCGATGGTGCGGCCATCGGCCAATTTGAAGGGCTCATCGGCAACGCCTTCGCGCAGCCGCTCGGCAACATCGTGCGCCAAAACCGCAGATGTGTCGGGCATGACAATGACAAATTCTTCGCCACCATAACGGTAGGCCAGATCGATGCCGCGCACGCTGGCGCGCAACCGGCGGGCAAATTCGCGCAGCACATCGTCGCCGCTTTCGTGCCCGTAGGAATCATTGACCTGCTTGAAATGGTCAATGTCGGTGATCAGCAAGGACAGGGAGCGGTCGCGGTTGACGGCGCGCTCAACCAAAGTGGCCAGATGGGTATCGAGATAGCGCCTATTGTGCAGGCCGGTCAGCCCGTCCGTCACGGCCAGCTCAATTGATTCGGCAAGATTGGCGCGCAAGCCATCATGGTAGCGTTTTCGGCGCACTTGCGTGTTCAGGCGCGCAATGAACTCGTTGGCATCGACCGGGCGGACGATAAAATCATTGACGCCCAGCTCCAGCGCGCGCGTGATCAGCGCATTGTCTTCGGCATCCACCGATAGGACGATCGGCAGGAAACGGGTGTGATTGTTGGAGCGCACTTGGCTGATGAAGCGCAACGGGTCGTAACCCTGCAATTCTGCAGCCACGATCACGCAATCATGGTTGGCCTGTGTGATGGTTGTCAGCGCTTCGCGGGCGCTGAGCACATGTTCAGGCACGGCGTGCTCGCGGATGATTGAGGCATATTGCTCCGCGACCAGCGTGCGGTCATCGACGATCAGCACATGCGGTTTTTCGCCATCCGCCTCGCCTTTTTTGCCGAGCAATTGGCGCAAGGCAATGTCGCGGGTGGTGTTGGCGCGCAGGCGCAGCTCGTCGGTCAGCATCTTCAGGCGCACCAGGCTTTTGACGCGCGACATGAGCTGCATCTCATTGACCGGCTTGGTCAGAAAATCATCGGCGCCAGCTTCAAGGCCGCGCACCCGGTCGGACATCTGATCCAGCGCTGTGACCATCACGATTGGGATATGGGCCAGCGCAGGATTGGCCTTGACGCGGTGGCAGACCTCAAAACCGTCAATGCCGGGCATCATGATGTCCAGCAGGACCAGATCAATCGGCTCATTGTCGAG
>JBCCRB010000384.1:0-3160 GCA_039208465.1 Pseudomonadota bacterium | reverse complement strand
GAACGGAGCCGCATTCCGGGCACGTCAGAAGGCCGCGCGCCAACTGGTCATCAAAGTCGTCGGACGAACCGAACCAGCCTTCAAACCGGTGGCCTTCATCGCAGTGCAGATCAAAAACAATCATGATGCCTCGTATTTGGGGATGTCGCGTTTGTTGGCAAGGCTGGGAATCTGAGAGCGAACCTCTTCGATCCGATTAAGATCAATGTCACAAAAGCCAAGGCCTGGTTCCTCACCCCCCATATCAAGAAGCACTTCGCCCCAAGGATCAACCACGAGGCTATGACCATAAGTCTCGCGCCCATCCTCGTGCTTGCCAACTTGCGCGGCGGCGATGACAAAGGCGCCATTTTCAATCGCCCGCGCCCGCAACAAGACATGCCAGTGGGCGCGCCCGGTCTGGGCCGTAAAGGCGGCGGGGACGGTCAGGATCTGCGCGCCGGCAAGGGCCTGCGCCCGGAACAGATGCGGGAAACGCACATCGTAGCAAATGCCGAACCCCAGGCTTGCGCCTTCGATATCGTGGGTGCGGCAGGTCTGACCGGGGCTGTAAATGGCGCTTTCGCGCCAGCTTTCGCCATTGTCGAGATCAACATCGAACATGTGGATCTTGTCGTACGTGGCGGTCAGCGTGCCATCGGGGGCAAAAAGCGCAGCGCGGTTGGCCGCCTTGCCATTGCCAAGGTCAATCGGGGTTGAGCCGATATGGAGCCAGATCCTGTGGGTGCGGGCCAGCTCCGCGGCGGCCGCAAAAACCGGGTCACTCTCCTGCGGCTTTATCGCGGCGAAAAGCGCCTTGGGATCTTTTTGGATCAGGCCGGTCATTTCCGGGGTCTGGACATAGATGGCTTTTTGCGCTGCGGCTTGGGCCACGGTTTCACGCAGCGCGGCGACATTATCGTCCGGGCGTGTCGATGATCGCATCTGGATGGCGGCAACGCGCATTTTTTGTGTCAAGCCTCCAATAGGGCGTCCAACTTGCCGGCCCGTTCAAGCGCGTTCAAATCATCGAAGCCGCCGACATGCGTTTCCCCGACAAAGATTTGCGGAAAGGTGGCGCGGCCATTGGCTTTCTGGATCATTTCCTTTTTCAGCGCGGGATCAAAGGTCGCGTCAAATTCGCGATAGCTTTGGCCTTTACTGTCGAGCAGGCGTTTGGCGGCCGTGCAAAAGCCGCATAATTGTCGTGTGTAAATGACCACATCAGCCATCATTTTCTCTCCTGGGCTGGCGCTGATATAGGCGCATCAGACGTTCCCGAAAAGAGGTTTGCGGAAGGTTCAGCGGGTCTGTCGCGCCTGGCAGGACACGCGAAAAGGTCAGCACATAGACATTGGCCGCTTTGGCTTTTTTGAGCGCCTTGGCGGCGGCGTTGACAGTAGCGCCGGTCGTATAGACATCGTCAATGAGGACGATTGTGCGCCCTTCAATATGGATGCGGCAACTGTCGGGCACGTCAAACGAGCCTTTTACATTGGCGTGCCGGGCTGTGGCGCTCAGGCCGACCTGCGGTGTGGTGGCGCGTTTGCGGCAAAGGCTCTGTGTGTCGAGCGCAACACCGGTGTGGGCAGCGACATGCCGGGCGAGTTCGGCGGCCTGATTGTAACGGCGCCCGACAAAGCGGCGCCAATGTAACGGAACCGGTATAATCCGGTCGGCTTCGGCCCAGAAAGGCCGGCCGGCGCGCACCATCCACTGCGCCATCAGCGGGGCGAGCATGAGCTGGTCATGATATTTTAGGCGGCTGACAAGTTGCCGCGCGGTGCCGGCATGCACGGCGGCGGCGCGTGCCTTTGTATAGTGCGGGGGATTGGCGATCGCATCGGCGCTCAGCGCCCCTTTGCCCAGATCATGGGTGAAGGGCAGGCCGGTGATCGCGCAGACCGGGTCATCGATCATGGTGACGTTTTGCCAGCAGGCGGGGCAGAGCGCGCCATGGTGCCCCACTTGACGATTACAGGTCAGACACGCATCTGGGAAAAGGATGTGGCGCGCGCTGCGGGCGGCGCGTTGCATCGCCCCGCGCACAAATTGCGCTCCTTGAAACGTCATGTGGATTGCCCCCCATCATGCCCCATAGAAAGTGTCTTTGACTATGCAATCCAATCCAGCCCCTGACAATGGCCGCCGCCTGATCGATCAGCAGCGGCTTGCGCTGGCCAAGGCACGCGCGCGCACGCGGTTGGCGCAAATTGAGGGTGCGGATTTTCTGTTGCAGGCCATTGGCGATGATTTGGCTGACCGGCTGGGCGTCGTTGCGCGGCAATTTTCCAAGACATTGCTGATCGCGCCGGATCATCCGGCGATCCGGCAGGCCGTCGACGCGCGCACGAGCGGCGCGGTTCACGTTATCGATGAAGCGGCGATGCATGATGATGTGCTGGGCACGGACGCCCGTGATTTTGATCTGGTGGTCAGCATCGGGCAGTTTCACCTGATGGATGATGTGCCGGGCATGCTGGTGCAATTGCGCGAACGGATGACGCCGGACGGCCTGCTGATCGCCTGTGTGCCGGGCGCCGACACGCTGGCGAATGTACGCCAGGCCTGGATCGGCGCGGAAGCGGAAGCGAGCGGCGGGGCTGCGCCGCGTTTTCTGCCGCTGTTTGATGTGCGGTCGGTAGGTGGCCTTTTGCAGCGGGCAGGCTTTGCGCTGCCGGTCAGCGATGTAGAACCGCTGACGGTTTCTTATGGCCGGTTACAAAGTGTGTTTGCTGATTTGCGTTCGATGGCGGGCGGCAATGTGCTTTTGGCGAGCCGTGAGGCGCCATTGCCAAGGGGCGTATGGCGGCGCCTGTCTACCTGGATGGATACGCAAACGGCCGGTGGCGCGCGGCTGGAGGTTGTCTTTCAGCTGATTTGGATGTCGGGCTGGTCGCCTTCGGCCGATCAGCCAAAGCCGCTAAAACCCGGCAGTGCCCAAGTGAGCCTGGCCGATGTTTTGAAGCGGTAATAGGCGCAGCGCCTAGCGCAACGCCTGGTTCAAATCAGAATTGATATCGGTGTATTCGGTCTGAATTTCGGTCATGACAAGGCCGACACCGCCAACGATTACCAGTGAAAGCACGACGGGCACCGCAAGCACCTGCATCTACATTAACCGATACGTTAGATGGGCAATTAATTACTGGCGGCACACCCGTTACTGTTACTGTGAAAG
>JBCCRB010000383.1:0-3163 GCA_039208465.1 Pseudomonadota bacterium | reverse complement strand
TTTTGCGGCCTGGCGCCATATCGGAATGACCGATCACGTCGGCAATGTTAATGGCATGGCGATCGCAGATCCCGCGCATCAATTTGATCAATTGCTCAATTTGCGCCTCCGGGAAATCAGGCAGTCCACCGGGGTGGCCCGCATTGACGATCTCGATCCCAATCGACCGGGAATTAATGTCCTGGTTGCCGTGCCAGGAACCCTTCCCCGCATGCCAGCCGCGCGCGAATTCGGGCACCATCTGGACGATGGCCCCGTCTTCGTGGACCAAGTAATGTGATGACACGTTGCTTTGTGGATCGCACAGCCATTTCTGCGCCGAGATGCCGTCCTCCATGCCGGTATAGTGCAGCACCAGAATGGAAGGCTTGTGGCCGTCACGGCGCTCGCCGAAATTGGGTGACCAGCAGGGTTGCGCCGATGCGTGATCGACGGCCACCGGATCCGGCTGTGCCGTGTTCATGATGCCTCGGTTTGCCGGTTCAAAAGTGGTTCGACCGCTTCCCACGCCGTGTTGATGGCGGCCAGGCGCTCATCGGCAATGCGGACAAATTCGGCCGGCACGCCGCGCGCGATCATCTGGTCGGGATGATTTTGCCGCACGAGTTGAAGGTAATGGGCTCTTGCTTCACTGGCATCAGCATCCGGGGTCAGGCCGAGTATTGTCCAAGGGCTGTTGCGATCAAAGGCCACATGGCGCGCCTTGATGGCCTCAAACTGGCCTGCGTCAACGCCGAATATCGTGGCGATATCACCGAGGAAAACCAATTCCTTTTCATGCAGCACGCCATCGGCCTTGGCGATGTGGAACAGCCCGTCGAGAATATCGGTGTGGGCGGTGCAGCCGCTCGCTGTACCGTTGCACAGGCCGGCCAATTGGCGCGCATAGACCTCGTAGCCAGCGGTGTCCTGCTTGGCCAAATTGTAAAGGCGCGCAACGCGCGGTGCCTCATTTTCCGGGATTTCAAAGATCTGCTGAAAAGCCTCGACCTCATCGGGCGTGACGATGCCGTCCGCCTTGGCCATTTTGGCCGATAGCGCGATCATGGCCACAGAAAAGGCCACCCGGGCGCGGGTCTCAGGATCGCCCTCGAAAACCGTGCGCACGCGCTCGATCGTGGCGGCAACAGCGTTGTTGACGCCCTCGACCAGAATATCGGCAAGGCGGCTGAAAACACTCATGGGTCGCCTTTAAACCCAAATCGCGAAATTTGTAAGAAGGTTACGGTCGAAAAGGGCCCGCAAAGTAGCTTGCGGGCCCTTTCGCGTGCTCCCCGATCAATTGAGAAGCTGGGCTTCCAGTTGGAGCGCATTGCCATCCAGATCGGTCAGAACCAGCGCTGTTTCCTCGATCGTGTAGCTGGCGGCCGTGCCGATGCCAGTCATGATCTCACGCTCAATTGTCATGATCGCTTCTTCGCACAACATTTTTGTGGACACGAGCGGCCCGACTTCAATGTTGCCCGATCCATCATCGGTATAACTGCCCGTAAAAGCATTGCACCCGGCATTGCCGCTCACCGAGCCGTCAGAAAATGTCACGACGACGGCATCGGTGCCGACATAGCCCCAAGAGTTGGCGGTTAGCGGGTCTTCCGTTCCAGCAATGGACGCGACCTGATCAACCGCTTGGCCGATCATCGCGCTCGCGTTTTCGCTCTGCGTGGCAAGCGTGTCAGAGATCGCTACGGCTGCATCACCCACTGCATTATCGACGGTGTCGGCGACTTGCGCCGCAAACTCACCCACGGGCTGAGCCGCCGTTGACAGCTCTCCTGTGAGCCCTTGTGTGAGCTCTTGGGCCGCTTCTGAAACCGGTTGCAGTGTCTCGCCGACGGTTTGCGCCACATCGTCGACGACCGTTGGCTGTTCCGACGCGGCGGTTTCCTCGGTGTTTGGCGGTAGCGGTTCGGCCTGGCTTTGTTCATCAGGTCCAGCTGCCGGATCCGTTGTTTCTTCCTGCGAACACGCGGCCAAAGCAAATAGGGCCAGCGACGCGGTGGTGGCTAGGAGTACGTTTTTCATGTGTAGTCTCCATGGTTCAGTCACTAAACCGAACCGCTGACGAGGGAATGTGGTCTTTTTGTGCGCGATTTGGTGGCCATTGGCGCCCTTGCACCGCGCGCCATAATTGGCCAAGAGGCGGACAAAGGGACCGTAAATGACTGATAAGTGGCAATTTTGGATCGATCGCGGTGGGACGTTTACCGATATTATCGCTCGTAAACCGGACGGTTCGCTGTCTGCTAAAAAATTGTTGTCGGAGAATCCAGAAAGTTACCGCGATGCGGCGGTTCAGGGCATTCGCGAGTTTCTGGCGCTGGCGCCCGGCCAGCCGGTGCCCAATGAGCAAATTGATGTTGTGCGCATGGGCACAACGGTGGCGACCAACGCGCTTTTGGAGCGCAAGGGCGAACGGACGCTTCTGTTGATCACGCAGGGTTTTCGCGATGCCTTGCGGATCGCCTATCAGGCGCGCCCGGATATTTTTGCCAAGCAGATTGTCCTGCCGGAACAGCTTTACGAGCGCGTGATCGACGTCGGCGAACGCGTGCTGGCGGACGGGACCGTGGAGCGCGGCTTTGACCCTGCCCTTCTCAAACCGCAGCTGGAAGAAGCGCTGGCCGACGGGATCGGCTCGGTGGCGATTGCCTTCATGCATGCCTGGGCGCATCCAGCGCATGAAAAGCAAGCGGCTGACCTCGCCCGGTCGGTCGGCTTTGCGCAGGTTTCGGTGAGCCACGAGGTGTCGCCGCTCGCCAAACTTGTCGGACGCGGCGATACGACGGTTGTGGATGCCTATCTGTCACCAATCCTGCGGCGCTATGTGGAACAGGTGGCTGATGAATTGGGCATCGGCACCGCGCAGAACACGCGCCTGCAATTCATGATGTCGTCGGGCGGGTTGACCGCTGCGCAGCAATTTCAGGGCAAGGACGCCATTTTATCCGGGCCGGCCGGCGGCGTGGTCGGGATGATCGAAACCGCCCGCGAAGAGGGTTTTGAGACCGTGATCGGCTTTGACATGGGTGGGACATCCACCGATGTCGCGCACCATGCCGATGGTTATGAGCGTGCTTTCGACACGGAAGTGGCGGGCGTGGGCCGTCGCGCGCCGATGATTATTATACACACCCTGGGGGCCGGGGGCGGGGCGCTCTTG
>JBCCRB010000382.1:0-3164 GCA_039208465.1 Pseudomonadota bacterium | reverse complement strand
GTCGTGGTGTCCTTCCATTCGCTCGAAGACCGACTTGTGAAACTCTATCTGGCTGACCGGGCAAACCGGCATCGCGGGTCGCGGCATCTGCCGGTCCAGGATCAGGCGCCCGCGGGTTACACTGATGTGGGCAAGATGGTGACGGCGTCGGACACGGAAGTGGCGGCCAATCCGCGTGCGCGTTCGGCAAAATTACGCAGCGCGACGCGCAGCGATGCGGCGCCGCGCGCTGAAGATTTCGGGATTTTCAAACTGCCGAACCTGCCCTGGATTGATGCCCGCTCTGTTGCAACTCAAACATCACACACGGGAGCGCCGTAACGCATGCTTCGTCTGATGAATATTGCCTTGGTCGCGGTCGTCGTCGCAATGGCCACATGGACGTACCAGATCAAACATCGCGCCGATGAGAAGCTGGCCGAGATCCGGCAATTGGAACGGGCGATCGAACGCGAGCGCGAGACGATTGAATTGCTGCGGGCCGATTGGGCCTATCTGTCCGACCCGTCCCGGCTGCAATCCCTAGTGCAAACCTATGCCGAGGAATTGGCGTTAGAGCCGACCCGCACCGACCAATTGATCACGCTGTCTGAATTACCAGACCGGCCGCCGGTCATTGAAGGCGATGCGATCGGTGACATCATCGCTGGCGAAATCGACAGTGCAATCACGACCGGCAGCGTTGAGCCAGCGGGAGATTAGATTGGCATATTTCACCTCAGGGACGGGCGGTCACAAACATCGGGCAAGGTCCATGCTCGGTTCGCAAACGGCGCGCGGGCGCGTGGGCGTGGCGATTGCCTGTTTCATCATGGTTTATATCGCGATGGGAGCACGGCTGGTTCAGTATGGGTTTTCTGATATTGACGCCGGTCAGCGTTTTGCCGCGGCCGACGAGACGCTGGCTGCACGGCCAGACATCATTGACCGGCGCGGTGCGATCCTTGCCAAAGATATCCGCGTTTCGTCGCTTTATGGCGAGCCACGCCGGATCATTGATCCGGATGAAGCGGTGGAAGCCCTATCCAGCGTTCTACCGGATGTTGATTATGCCGATTGGCATCGCAAATTGTCTTCGGGCGCGGGTTTTGTCTGGCTGCGCCGCGAGATCAGCCCTGACCAGCAGGCTGCCGTGTTGGCGCTGGGTATTCCCGGCATTGGCTTTCGCAGCGAAACGCAGCGTTTTTACCCGGGTGGATCAACGGCTTCGCATATTCTCGGCCTCGTCGATATTGATAACAAGGGTATCGCGGGGATCGAAAAATATGTGGATGATCAGGGCGTTGGCGCCTTGCAAGACCTTGGCCTCGACGCCACTGCCGATCTACAGCCGGTGGAATTATCGCTCGATATCGGCATCCAATTTATCGTCTATGATGAATTGAAGCAGGCGATGGAGCGCTATCAGGCGATCGCCGCCGGAGCGGTCGTGCTCAACGCGCATACCGGTGAAATCGTATCGATGGTGTCGCTACCCGATTATGATCCCAATGATCCGTTCAACGCGCTTGATGCTGACCGGCTGAACCGGATGTCGGCCGGTGTTTACGAGATGGGATCGACCTTCAAGGCATTCACCACCGCCATGGCGCTTGATGCCGGCACCGCGACATTGGCGAGCCAATATGACGCGACCAGGCCGATCCGTTTCGGGCGTTTTACGATCAATGATTTCCACGGCAAGGGTCGCGTGTTGAGCGTGCCGGAAATCTTTATCTACTCTTCCAATATCGGTACGGCGAAAATGGCCGATGATGTCGGAATTGAAGGGCACCGGGAGTTTATTAAGCGCCTGGGATTGCTGGATAAATTGGAAACGCAATTGCCTGAAGTGGCGCGCCCGACAGAGCCGTCGGAATGGAAGAAGCTAAACTCCATTACGATCTCATTCGGCCATGGCATGTCGACCACACCGTTGCAGACAGCGGTGGCGGCAGCAGCGCTTGTTAATGGCGGCAAGCTGGTGCAGCCAACCTTCCTTTCGCGCAGCCGCGTCGAAGCTGACCAGGTGGCCAAGCGCGTCCTGTCGGAGAAAACCAGTGCCGATATGCGCTATCTGTTCCGGTTAAATGTGGAAAAGGGATCGGGCCGACGGGCCGATGTGCCGGGTCTGTTTGTTGGCGGCAAGACCGGGACCGCTGAAAAGGTCGTCAATGGCCGCTACTCCGGCGACCACCGGTTCAATGCGTTCCTCTCCGCATTTCCGATGGATGATCCAGAATATGTGGTTCTGGTGATTATCGATGAGCCGAAACCGGCAGAAGGCCAATCGAGCGCGACGGCTGGCCTTAACGCTGCCCCAACCGTGGGTAACATTATTCGCAGGACGGCAGGCTTGTTAGGGGTTATGCCTAACTTCTATACAGGGCGTGATTCGTTATTGGTCGCGCAGTAAGAGGGGTCCGGGCGCCAAGGCCCGGTTCGAATGGATGGATTTTCGCCAGCTCGGCGTAATTCTAGGCGACATTGAGCTGCCGGAAGGGACTTATTCCGGTGTGACAGCCGACTCGCGCGCGGTAAATCCCGGCGACATTTTTGTTGCGATGAGCGGTACGAAGACCGATGGCGCCAAATTCGCCGACGCGGCGGTGGCAGCAGGTGCGGTTGCGGTGATTGCGGCGCCAGACGCTGTTCTGGCCGATGTTCCGGTGCCGATTATCCGCCATGATGATCCGCGGCGTGCGCTTGCCCTGATCGCTGCCAGCCTTGCCGGGTTGCAGCCGGAGATCATGCTTGCGGTGACGGGAACGGCGGGCAAGACCTCCGTTTTGGATAGCCACGCGCACGGCTTGGGTCTCACCGGGCCCACCGGGACCTCTGCGGCAAACGCGCTGGCCGCGGATGCGGATGTGGTGCTGTGCGTGGGGACGCGGCTTCAAGATTTCACCACAGGGTCTTGGTCTTGCTTCCAAAATCCCGACGTCAAGCTCATCTCGATCAATGCCGCCGCTTTTGACGCCACCAAACATGGTGCGCTCTCGGTCGTGGCTGATGCCAAGATGACGCTGCAAGAGCTCGACGGGCTCTTAGGTGACTGGCGTGCGCCCGAGGCTCGGATGGCGCAGGCGCAGGCCGCGATGGGTGAATGGCGCAGCTATCTTGAGGGCCGCCGCGCGGTCACCAATGACGTGCCGCGCTATTCTGAAGTGGTCGGCGCGATCCAT
>JBCCRB010000381.1:0-3177 GCA_039208465.1 Pseudomonadota bacterium | reverse complement strand
TGCTGCCGCCCGAGACCTCCTCGAGATTGGCGGCGAAGCGTTCGGCGGCAGTCTGGTAGGTCGTCTGCGGCGGGGCGACATGCGCCAGGCGCAGCGTGATGTCCTGCGCCTGCGCCGCGATGGCGCTCAGCGACACGGCAAGGGCCAATCCGGCCCCGCGCAGTGCGTTTGTCAAAGTCATGAATTGTCCTCCCAAGGTGCGGGCTTTGATCCCGCTTGCCAGTAGGATGATATGTAACATATGTTACATTGCAAGCAAAAATGCAGGGAGGCCCCGATGGCCGACATTCTTCACGCGCGGCCCGGCTCGGGCATCTATGGCTTTGCGGGACGGGACCTGACCTGGCGTGGCACCGACAAAAAGGGGATGCAGCTTGCCCCCGTGCGCGCCGACCGCGAGGCGGGCCAGTACCTCGGCTACCTCAAATTCGATAGCATGGCGGAGACAGGCCTGCACCAGCACCTCGGCCCGGCTTTTTCCTACTTCCTCGAAGGCGGGCTGGCGGATTTCCAGGGCTTCGCGCGGGCGGGCGAGGTCGGCATCAACCTCGCCGGGGCCACCCACACCGCCATCGCCTACGCGCCCACGCTCATGGCCTCGCGGCTCGAGGCACCGGTGATCTACCCCTCCGAAGACAGCGTCAACGGCGAGACCCTGCACACCGGCGCGACGGCAGGCGAGATCGTGAACGAGAGCCCGGAAGTGCTGCCCGACATCAACATCTTGCTGGACGATCTCGACTGGGGCGGCACGGCCCTCGCTGGCGTGCAGCGGCGCATGATCTTCGACTATACCCAGACCAAGCACAGTCGCCGCCACGTCCAGCTGCGCTTGCTGCCCTACACCGCGCTTCCACCCTTCCGTGCGGGCGGCGCGGTCGATATCTTCATAATCGGCGGGGACCTGAGCGCCGGGGACGAGAGCCGCGGTGCGGGCGATTTCTTCGTCATCGAAGAGGGTGCGGAGGTCAAGCTATCCACGCAATTCGGCGCACTGTTCCTTGTCTGGGCCGAAGGGCCATCGCTTTGGCTGCGAAACCCGGTGTCCGATCTCTGGGGTTTCTGAAGCCCCTCGACGCTTCCATGCGTTGGTTCCGGCTCAGCTTGCCCATTGCGATGTGACGCTGCCGATCTCGTCAAGCACCAGATCGAGCCTCTTTCGAATATGGCGGCGCATCGCCGCCTTGGCACCGTTTTGTGCAAGGATCGCTTAAGTGATTGCAAGGTGATCTTCCTGCGACCGCCGGATGAAACCCCGGTCGACAAAGGCGAGGAACTGGAACCGCATCAGTGGAATGCTCAGACGGCTGACAAGCTCCGCCAGCTCCGGATTCCGCGCGCAAGCGATGATCTTGCCGTGGAATGCCGCATTATGGCGCAGGAAAACACGCACTTCGGATGACAAAATCGTGTAGTCGAGATCTTCCGCCAGCCTTCGAAGCGCCACAAGATCGTCCGGCCCGGGGCGTTCGGCACACAGGCGTGCCGCCATCCCTACCAGCGGTTTGCGCGTCTGCTAGATGTTGATCCCATCCTGCCGCGACAGGTGGCGGACGGAAGCGCCGGAATTGCGGCTAATGTCCACCAGCCGGGCTTCCACTATCGCCTGCAGCGCCTCGCGTATGATGTGGCGGCTGACCCCCAGTTCCTACATCAGCTGCGTTTCGACCAACCGCTGACCGGGTGCAGCTTCGCCCGACTGGATGCGGGCGATCAGCTGCTCCCTCTCCGCTGCCAGAGTTTTGAACAGCCGTTTTTGACAATTTTCCGGTCGCGATAATGGAGCCCACTATCGCAAATGCTGTCATTCTCCCACAGCGATTCAATATCGCGTTTGCGGATGAAGCCGTCGTTAGCCGTGCAAATTCCCATAGCCGCTTTCTGCGCATTGCTATGTGGATCGAACATCGGAAAGTGTTACTCAAATCCCTCCAAAACAACCTTTCCCTTTGCCGTACCGGTCTCAATCAATTCGTGCGCCTTGTGCATATTCGCCGCGGTGATATGGCCAACAACCGTTTCCAGTGTGGTGCGAAGACGTCCGGCGTCGATTTCACCGGCGACATATGTCAGCAGCTTGTGCTGTTCGATCATATCGGGCGTCTGGTGCATGGCGCGGGCGAACATGAACTCCCAGTGCAGGGACGCTGCCTTCGTCTTCATATCAGCCATCGGCATGGGCAGGTGGGTGTCGTCGATGCTGACGATACCGCCTTGGGCGCGGATCATCTCGACGCAGGCCTTCCAATGGCGCACGTTGTTGAAGATGGCGATATGATCAACGTGGTCAAACCCGAGGTCGCGCATCTGCGATGGCATCTCCTCACGGTGATTGATGGTGTGATCGGCCCCGAGCTTTTTCACCCAGTCGATGGTTTCGGGGCGTGATGCGGTCCCGATCACCGTCAGACCCGCGGCTTTGGCAATCTGGCCGCCGATTGATCCTACCCCGCCGCCTGCGCCAATGATCAGGATTGATTGGCCTGCGTCGCCGCCGTCCCGGTGTATGCCGAGCCGATCGAAGAACGCTTCATAAGCGGTGATGGTCGTCAGTGGCAGCGCCGCCGCCTCGGCAAAGCTGAGCGATTTGGGCTTGTGCCCAACGATGCGTTCGTCGACCAGCTGGAATTCCGCGTTCGAGCCGGAGCGCGTGATGTCTCCGGCATAATAGACCTTATCGCCCGGCTGAAAGAGTGTAACTTCCGGGCCGACGCCTTCAACGATACCGCTGGCATCCCACCCCAGGATACGCGGCGGGTTTTCGACCTTGTCGCCGCCACCTTTTCGCACCTTTGTGTCCACCGGATTGACGGAAACGGCCTTCACCGCGACCAACAGATCCCGGCCTTTGGCCTCCGGTTTAGGCAGGTCGACATCGACAAAAACCTCATCGGCGTCGATGTCGCGGTGATGGGTGATTCCAACGGCTTTAATAGCGTGTTTCTTTCGAATAGATCAGTAGCCCAAACGGCCGGGTACAAGCGGGGGGAAGCGGAAAATGCGATAGGGCGCGCGGTTGCGCGCATTTCCATCGTTGAAGATCGCGGCCTCTGACACCTGTGCGGCGGAAACATACATGTACCCATCCGGCGCATAGCTCACGCCATCCGGCCAGACGATGTCGTCATGCGCGGCGTAGGCGGCATAGGTCCGTGTGTCTGCCGGAATGATGCCAAC
>JBCCRB010000380.1:0-3183 GCA_039208465.1 Pseudomonadota bacterium | reverse complement strand
GGCGCGCACCGGATCGCGCGCGCCCGGTTTTTCTATCAGAGGCCTGCGAGCAGCTCTTTCAGCGTCTCTTCGCGGGCCGACCACATCTCGAGCACTTCGTCGCGCGTCATGATTTGCATCGGGCTGCCACCTGCCTTCATCTTTCCAGCGACACGACCGTTTTCGAACATCGTTGGGACGATCTCGGCCAGCTTATCGATGATCGGTTGCGGTGTGCCTTTTGGCACCATGACGCCACGGAAGTTCACGCTGGCGTTGTCGATGTCAAAGCCTTGTTCTTTCATCGTCGGCACGTCTTCCATGAAGGCGTTGCGCTCGTTGTCGAAGACGCCGAGGATTTTGACGTTGCCAGCTTCCCGCGCGCGGAACGCATCGGACAGGTTATTCACACCGCCCAAAACTTCGCCCGCGATAACAGCTTTCATTGCACCAGCGCCCCCCTTGTTGTTCGGGATGTAGGCCAGCTTCACGTCTGCAGCTTTTTCAAGCTGCAATGCCGCAATATGGTGACCAACAAACAGACCGGCGCCCGAGAAGGTCAAGCCACCCGGGTTCGCCTTGGCATAATCCACGACATCCGCCATCGAATTGAATTCACTGTCGGCTGCGACGACGAACACGGCTGGGTCTGCACCCCAATTGGCAATCGGCTCGAAGCTATCCGCCGAATATTCGACGCCGCCTTCAATCGACTGGGCGATGAAGTGCGGGATGTTGTAGGCCCCCAGCGTGTAGCCATCGGCCTCGGCTTGTGTTGCAAACCAGTTCCAGCCTACGCGGCCCCCGGCCCCCGGCTTGTTGATGATGGCAATCGGCATTCCGAGCGCATCTTCATTGCCCGCAGTCATCGTTACGATGCGCGCCTGGAAATCGGTTGCCCCGCCAGCGCCATAGCTGACCATCATCATGATCGGACGATCGGGGAAGTTCTCATGGCCGTCAGCCGTTGCGGCACCTGTGAGACCCATCAAGGCGATGGATGCGGCTGCGATTAGGTTCTTCATTGTTTTCCTCCCTAGGAAGTTTGATCTGCCGCCGTTGCGGTTCAGAAGAAAATCTCTCGCGGTGTGAACACGTTGAGCAACAACGCGAAGAGACCATACATGACCGCCAGGAAGCCGGCGGTGATGACGATACGCTTGACCCAGCTTTGTATCGCGCCGTGGGGCGCGGGGTCGTAAAGCGAAACAAGGATAAAAAAGGCGACCGTCGAGGCAGTGTAAAAGCCAAGCGTTTCTGCCGCCCAGTAGACGAAGACAAGTGCGATGATCAGGCCCGGCAAAATGCTTTTCATGGCCTCGATGGAAAGACCGTTGCCCACTTTCGTGCGCCCCAACAGCGCCTTGCCAAATGTCCAGACCGCAAGAACGACAAAGACCGTCGAGATGATACGCGGAAAGAGGAAGGCGGCTGCGGGTTCGGCGGTATATGAGACGTAGGTGATCCAGACCCCGACAGCGGCGACAAGCCCGCTCGCGACGATGTGCTGGTTGCGCGGCAGATCGGTCATGACAGCGCCTCTTCTTTCGCCACCGCGTCATCCTTGGTTGTATAGCGGCGGCTTCTGAATTCCATCCAGACCGAGTAGCCGATGGAGCCGACCACAATGGCGATCAAGGTCAGGTTCAGCGTGCCGGTGAAGAAATAGCTGCCAATGTTGGACGTCGCATTCGCGATCATGGAACCTTGGATGAAGTTCGCTTCGGCAATCGGACCGAGGATGAGACCAAGAACCAGCGGCGCGGCGGAGAAGCCGAAGCGCTCAAGGAAATACATGCCCGTGCCAAGTGCCATCATGATGTAGACGTCGCCCATCGAGTTCTGCACCGAGTAGCTGCCAAAGACGGCAAGGCCCAGCACCACGGCGGCCATCACATTGTTCGGCACCTGCGCCACGCGCGCGGCAAGGCCCGCGATGTAGAGGCCGAAGACGCACATCAGTATTTGGCCGATCAGCATTGAGTTGATGAAGGTCCAGGCGACGTCTGGATAGTTGTCGAAGAGGTCGCTGCCAGGGAAAATGCCGTGGATCAGGAGACCACCGAGGAGCACCGCCGCCGTGGGCGAACCGGGGATGGAGAGCGTGAGCAGTGGCACCAGCGACGGGCCGACCATGGCGTTGTTCGCGCTCTCGGCGGCGATCACGCCTTCACTGTGACCTGTGCCGAACTTCTCGCGCTCCGGGCTGAGTTTCTTTGACTGGTCATAGGCGACAAGCCCGGCAATCTGACCGCCGACGCCGGGGATCAGGCCGATGATCGAGCCGGTAAGCGTGCCGATACTCAGGGCGCGCACCCGGCTGAAGACTTCACCGAAGGCTTTGGAAATCGGGTGACGTTCGACGGTCAACACCTCAGCATCGAGCCGCCTGCGACCTTTGGCAAACATCGTGATGACCTGCGGGATCGCAAAAAGCCCGATCAGCGCCGGGATCACATTGATCCCCCCAGAAACGCTGGAATGGAAAATAAATCGCTGTGCGCCCATGATGTCGTCGAACCCGATGGTCGCCAGCCACAGGCCAATACAGCCGGACAACAAACCTTTCACGACCGAGCTGGAGTCGAGCGAACCGATGATCGTCACACCAAGGATCGCCAACCAGAACAGGTGCGACGGGCCGAAGGCAAGCGCCCACTGTGCGAGGACCGGTGTGAGGAAAATCAGCAGAAACACCCCGAAGATGCCGCCCACTGCCGAGGCCAGAAACGACAACTGAAGCGCCCGCGCGCCTTGGCCTTTCTTGGCCATGGTGTGCCCATCAAGCGTGGTCGCGATGTTGGCAGGCGCGCCGGGAATTTTCAGCAGTATCGCACTAACCGCGCCGCCCGCGACGGTGGACGTGTAGGCCGCACCAAGCAGGATGAGCCCCTGCGCAGGTTCCAACCGAAACGTAAACGGAATGAGCAGCGCCACCGCCATTGTCGGTGAAAGACCCGGCGTTGCCCCCAAGATCAGCCCGCCGACCGTCCCGATCAGCAGGAGCATGAAATTGAAGGGCGTAAAAACCTCGCCGAAATAAAGCAGGAACTCCAAGCCGTATCCTCCCGAAGCAAGGCTTGTCGTGATTGATTTGTCAGGGTAGGCAATGAAAATAGTTTTGCAAATGTTTTCATTTTTTGGTCGGAAGTGGATTCTAAATGGTTGAAAAGTTGAAGAAAAAGGCGGATATCATAGCCGTCG
>JBCCRB010000379.1:0-3219 GCA_039208465.1 Pseudomonadota bacterium | reverse complement strand
GAGATCGGCAACGGCGCGCACTTCCAAATGAAGGAACAGCGGCGCCAGCTTCAAATAGGTCTCGGAGATATTCCCGCACCCAATGATGCCAACGCCGAGCGCATCCAAATCAGCCATGCTCAAAATGCTTTCACGCTAGCCAGCGAACGGCGCGCCATACGTTCGTGATCGCTCGGATTGTCATGTTCGATGATGTATTTGTCGACACCGGCTGCATCCAAGGCGGGCTTAATCGAACGCCAATCCATGATGCCGCGCCCGACATCGGCCCATCCATCTTCATCGCTGTTTTCACCGGCCGGTGCGATGTCCTTGATATGCGCGGCCACAAGACGCCCGGCCAGTTTTTCCAGCCAGACGACCGGGTCATGCCCGGCCACCTTGACCCAGGCGAGGTCGAGCTCGATTTTGATATCCGTACTGGCCGCCGCGATCAGATCCAGCGGCATAATGCCGTCAACCGGAGCAAGCTCGAAATCATGATTATGCCAGGCAAAGTCGAGGCCCGATGCGATGATCGGCGCCCCGGCCTGCGCCAGGCGCTTGGCAAATTGCGCCCAGCCTGGCTCACTTGTTGGACGGTCTTCGGCAGCAAGATAGGGCACGACGACTGCTTCAATGCCGAGCTCGCGCGCAATCCTGATCACACGGTCTGGGTCCTGCTCGACAAGATCCAGTCCGAAATGGCAGGTCGGCATGCCGATGCCGTGTTGGTCCAAAAGGCTTTTGGTTTTGTCAGGATCATCGACATAGGGTCCATAGCCTTCCACCGCGCCGATGCCGAGCCTGGCAAGCATGGCGAAGGTTTCCTCCATGCTCCAATTGCGTGATGAATAGAGCTGATAGGCGATCGATGGCATTTGTGCTCCCTTGGCGTTTGCGCGCCGCGCCCTTCTGTCACCGTTTTATCAAGTCTCGTCAATGTAGGCGGCATAAGCATCGGCATAGTCCGGGTGCCAACGGCTGAGCGCCGGGCGGTTTTCGATCAAATCACCCGCCGCCCAGGCAATCCGCTTTTCATCAAGCGAACGCGGCACATCATTGTCAGGGCACAGAATGTAGAAATCGCCCCGGTCCATGCTCTCGATGAAAAAGTCGACCGTTTGCTCCGCTGTCCATGCCGACGGTGGTTTTTCAGGAAGACCGATCATGGCGGTATGCACAAATCCTGGGATCAACAAATGGGCGCTGAGCTTTGCACCTTCCGTGCTCCGCAATTCATGCGCCAACGCTTCTGTAAAGGCTTTCAATCCGGCTTTGGAGACATTGTAGGCCGGATTGCCCGGCGGCGTTGTGATCCCCTGTTTGGAGCCGGTGTTGATGATCGCGCCGGGTCTGCCGCGTTCAATCATCCGCCCGATAAAAGCCTGCGTACCATTGATCGGGCCCCATAAATTGACATCAAGCGTCGCGTGCCAGGCATCGGCCGGTCCCGCGATCGACGAGCGCACCCCGATCCCGGCATTGTTCATCAAAATGTCTGTGCCGCCGAAAGCATCGGCGATTTGTGCCTCAAGCGTTTTAACTTGCGCAGCATCGGAGACATCAATCGACGCCGTCAGCACGTCGCTGGCACCTGCACCAACCAGGGCGTCCTTTAGCCCATCGAGCTTTTCCTTGTCGCGGTCCACAACCACGACACGCATGCCCATGCTGGCAAATTTGGATGCGGCAGCACGGCCGATCCCGGAGCCGCCGCCTGTCACAACGGCAACAGAGTCAGAGGTAAGGGCCGGGTGTGTCATGGTTTAATCTCCCTGTTCTTTTCCCAATTGACAGCCACCGGGCCGGCCAATTGGCCGGCCCGGTAGGCTGTGGTTCAAGCGGCTTGCCGCTCATTGACCTTCAAGCTCAGCATGTCGGCCATACCGAGATTTGTGAAGAGGCCTTTGGATGCTTCGGCGAGTTGATCATTCATGGGTTTGACCAGATCGCCCATGCCTACCATGTCGACCTCCGTGCGAAACCGGCGGGTTCCGGGCGCAGCGCTGACAATATCGACAACAGCATCGGCGACAAGCTGTGGCGATTGTTGCGGATTGGCCTGAAGAAACGCAGCAAAGCCTTCCAAGGCCGCCTTCGGTGCATCGCCCAACGGCCCGTAAGTGGCGCTCCGATCGTGCGATGATGGATGCATCAAATTGCCGATAAAAGCTGTCGGGAAGCCACCAGGCTCGACCACCGCGACATCGACACCCAATTGGCTCAACTCAACGCGATAATTTTCGCTCATCGCCTCAACCGCCCATTTAGTGGCATTGTATGGCCCGTAGAACGGCAGCGCGATACGGCCCAAAAGGCTGGAAATGTTCAGGATCAGCCCGCTTTCACGCGCCCGCATCTCCGGCAAAACCGCGCGGATCATCCGCTGCACGCCGAACACGTTAATGTCGAACAGACGCTGGAAATCAGCGACCGAGAAATCTTCTTGCAGACCGTGCGATCCGACGCCGGCATTGTTGATCAAAACATCAATGGAGCCGAGTAGCGCGCGTGCCTTGTCAACCCCGGTCTCAACCGATGCATCATCGGTGACGTCGATGTCGACGATCTTCGCGCCAAGCGCTTCCAATGCCTGGGCAGCCTGTTCATTGCGCCCATGTGGCTCGCGGATTGAACCGACCACTTGATGGCCGGCCTTGATGAGATCGGCTGTCATGAGCGTGCCGAAACCACTATTGGCGCCTGTGATGAGTATGTTCATTTTCTTCTCCTGTTTGCGGCCCCGCCTGCGGGGCGTTGTGATGCAGCAGAAATAAAACTTGTGCCATTTTCAGAACAGTGGGATAGTTTTGAACTCATGGTTCAAGATATTGGAACGATTGCATTACCCGCTTTGCGCAGCTTTAGTGCCGTTGCACGGCTCGGCGGCATCAGCGCTGCGGCAAACCGGTTAGGCATGGCCAAATCCGGTGTCAGCCGGCATGTGGCGCAGCTGGAGGCCCATTTCGGCGTTCGCCTGCTGGAGCGTGGCGCCCGCTCGGTCAAGCTGACGCCGGTCGGCGAGCGCTTGAGCCACAGGATCGCATCCGTGCTGGCTGAATTGGATTTGCTCGAGGATATTGCCCGCGAAGAGAGCGTCGGTGTTTCCGGGCGTGTCAGCATCGCGGCGACGCCCGAATTTGGCGGGCAATATCCTCGAGCAAATCCAATTCAGCCAGCACGGATGCGATCCTGTGGCTCAAGCGCTCGCCGACCGGCGTCAGCTTGACCGAGCGG
>JBCCRB010000378.1:0-3220 GCA_039208465.1 Pseudomonadota bacterium | reverse complement strand
CTCAAGTGAATTGATCTCAGCCATAAGCTATCAGGCCTTTTTGTTTTTCGGGTTCATGGCCGCAACGTCCAGTACTTCTGGTTGTTGCGCTTCGTGCGGGTGGTCGGCGCCGGCATAGACGCGCAGATTTTTCATCTGCCGCCGGCCAAGCGGGCCGCGTGGGATCATCCGCTCAACAGCTTTCTCGACAACGCGTTCCGGGAAGCGACCATTCAACAGCGCATCGGCTGTGCGCTCCTTGATACCGCCCGGGTGACCGGTGTGCCAGTAATATTTCTTTTGCGCGCGTTTGTTGCCGGTAAAGACAACTTTGTCGGCATTGATAACGATAACATTGTCACCATCATCCACATGCGGCGTGTAAGTTGGCTTGTGCTTACCGCGCAGGCGCATGGCGACAATTGATGCCAGGCGGCCAACGACCACCCCTTCTGCATCAATCAGCAGCCACTTCTTCTGCACATCGGCAGGTTTTTGCGAAAACGTTCGCATGGCTATTTCCTTTTCAGGTCGATCACGTCCATCACCGCTTCAAATCGGTCCGGCGGGCGTTTTTTGTTGCTTGGATTGTCGGATACCCCGACAAAAAGTGCCGACTGTGCAAGCGCAACAACCGGCGAGGGTGCTCTAGAAGCAGCTAGCGTGAATGTCAACGCCGATAAACACGTTAGAAATTAGAAATAACGTTTTAAAACAGTACTTTAAGAATAAGGGTATTATTTTACCACATATTCGCAATGCCATCACGCGGGGATCGAATACGTCGCTGTAGCCTGCGAGACGATTTGTCCGTGCCTGTCGAGCGTTAGACTATCCACGACAGCCAGGCGCTTGCCGAGCTTCAGCAGGCGCGCATGACAGTCCAGCGGGCCGGGCTCGGGCTTGCGCATGAAATTGATATTCATGTTCGTGGTGACGGTATGCTTGCGTGGTCCGATATGCGCCAGGATGCAAATATAGGCCGCCACATCCGCCAGCGCGAACATGGACGGTCCGGCGACAGTGCCGCCCGGGCGCAGGTGCCGGTCCAGCGGGGTCATGCGGTAGACAATCCGCCCCTTGGCGACGTGTTCGACCGAAAAGACCGGTCCGTCCTGATGCACCTGCGGAAACTCCTCTTTCAAGAACCGCTCGATATCCGCAATCGACATGACCGGTTCCGGCAGATGGTCAACTGTTGGCTCTTGCATGTGCGCCACTCTTTCTTCATCAAAAGGCTGTTCGGAGGCGCCTATGGAAGAAATATTCAAGGCTGACAATTCCAATCAGGCACCCTTGCTGTTGGAAAAGCGCGACGGGCCCGTTTTGCGGCTGGAGATGAACCGGGCGCCCGCCAACGCATTGTCGCTGGAAATGATGGACGCAATGAAGGCTGCGATTGATGCCGCCGCCGCCGATGATGCCGTACGGGTGATCATTTTGGCCGCCGCCAATCCGGGCAAGATTTTTTGCGCCGGCCATGATCTGAAAGAACTGACGAGCCATCGCGCCGATGCCGACGCCGGTGCTGCCTTCTTTGATCAAACATTTCGGCTGTGCGCCGAATTGATGCTGGCCATCGTTGAAAACCCGAAGCCTGTTATCGCCGAAATCGATGGGCTGGCAACTGCGGCTGGATGTCAGCTGGTGGCGACCTGTGACCTTGCCATCTGTACCGACACGTCCGCCTTTTGCACGCCCGGCGTCAATATCGGCCTGTTCTGCTCAACACCGATGGTCGCGTTGACCCGCAACGTGCACCGCAAACAGGCCATGGAGATGTTGCTCACCGGCGAGACGATCGATGCCTCCACGGCCAAGGAGTTCGGTCTCGTTAACCGCATCGTGCCACGCCAATATCTGCAGCAGGTCATGGATAAATATGCCGGCACCATCGCGGCAAAACCACAAGCAACCCTGTCTGTCGGCAAGCGCGCCTTTCACGAGCAGGCAGAACTCGGCCTGCGTGAGGCCTATGATTACACCGCAAAAGTAATGGTGCAGAACATGCTGGCCAGCGAGAGCACGGAAGGGATCGGCGCGTTCCTTGAAAAACGCATGCCCGATTGGAGCAGAGTGTGACCGACGCTTTTGGGGCAAGCAGTAGCGCAAAATCTTGTATTATTCACCCGGATCGTCTATGTCTCAGTCATGGATAAGCGACCAAACAAACCAGAGCCTTCCGACGCTGGCGGGGCAAAACCCCGGCCCGGTCAATATGGTCCGCCACCTGCTTTCTACTGATCTCGCAGGCGCGGTCGTTCGCAAATTACTTTTCAGTTTTCGCGCTTCTTCGAAACGCTTGGTCAGCCTTTTGTGACCAAGGTATATCCAGTTTCCATTCCAGCCAGTCCAAAGCTAATTTGGCCTTGTCGAAGGCACCACCATTCATCGCCCAATAATACCGCAGCATGGAGAGCTTGCGTTCTGGAGAATAGCCGCTAAACGCCGGCGCGCTGAGCAGGGCGGCAAACTCGCGCAAAAGCTCCATCTGGCGATAAAAATCAACGACGTAGACGATTTCGTTTTCCGGCAACACGCTGATCTTGTCGAGCATGTACGGATAAACCAGGATACCGTCGGCGTGCACTATGGCTGGCGTATAATTGCTGTTCGCGGCCGCATTTTCCAACTCGGCGATAATTTTCTTGCGTTCAAAGTCGACCGCTGAGTTGCCTTCAGTTTGGCGCAAATGCATCCAAACCGCACGGATTTCGGCACGAAGGGCCTGCATGGCATCGCGGCGCTTTTCACGTCTTTCAAACAGCCACCTTGCTACCCAGGCTAAAACGGCGAAGACGCCGGTGACAAAAATCCCAATAAATCCAAGAAAGCCGCGAACGGCCTCCTGGTGATGTTCCGCCGGCACACCCAACAAATTCAATACTAGTTCAAACAAAAGCTGGTGCCCCGCAGTAGACAATTACCCCCGCGCTCACGATAATCTGCAAATCAAACCGCTTACTGTCAAACTGATCGCAACTATCTCCCATGCAACTCGACGATGACATCCGCAGCATTTTGACAACCACCAAATCGATCGCCGTGATTGGTGCATCGCCCAATCCGGCGCGTCCATCCCACGGCGTCACCGGGTTCCTGGTTGGCAGGGGCTACCAGGTTTTTGCGGTCAATCCGGGCCATGGCGGCAAGGTCATCAATGGCGCGATGACCTATCGATCGCTGCATGATCTGCCCAAGCCCGTCGACATGATCGATGTGTTCCGGGCTTCGCAATATG
>JBCCRB010000377.1:0-3223 GCA_039208465.1 Pseudomonadota bacterium | reverse complement strand
GGCGTAGAGCACCATGAGCCCCAGCAGGAGCGCCGCGCTTTTCAGATCATAGCCAGCGAGTTTTCGATAAACGATCACCGAGGGCGATTCATCGCGCGGCTTGTCGGATTTTTCCAAACCCAGGACGATGATCAACGCGGTAATGATGGTCATCACGGCGATCACCTTGGGAAAGGTGCTCGGCCAGATCGGGTTGCGCTGCATGAAGGGCGGCAGCAACTGATCCATCGTGAAAAAGGCGGCATAGCCATAGGCGCACGCAACGCCAAAAATGACTAATGCTATCCAGCGGTCAAGTGCCATCACTGTGTCCCTCCCCTGACACGCCGATGATGAAAGGCCGGCCGCGCGTGCGCGACCGGCAAGCTGATTAAGGGTCAGACCCTCACCAACCGGATCAAAGGAACCCGAGTTCGCGCATCAGGTCGCCAATGACCTGCTCTTGCTCTTCCAGGAACGCCTGGAACTCACCGCCCGGATTGTGGATGTTGACCCAGCCATTGCGGGCACGCACGGCTTCCCACTCTTCGGTGTCGTACATTTTGGCGATGGCATCCTGGTACATGGTCAGCTTGTCTTCCGGCAGGCCAGGCGCCGCGAAGAAACCACGCCAGTTGACGAAAGTTGTCTCGATGCCCTGCTCTTTCATGGTCATCGCTGAGTCATAAGCGCCAACACGGTCGTCTGCAGTCACGCCAAGGATTTTCACCTCGCCCTGCTGGGCCAGCGCGACGGCTTCAGAAAAGCCGGTCGACAGGGCTTTGATCTCGCCGGACAGCAGTGCTGCCATGGCTTTGCCGCCAGCATCATACGGAATGTACTTGACGCCTGTCGGGTCTTCACCGGCAGCTTTCATCACCATGGCCGCAACCAGATGGTCCATGCCGCCGGGCACCGATCCGCCGCCGATGGCGGTATCATTGGGGTTTGCCCGGTAGGCGGCCAGAAGATCGTCCATGGAATTGAGATCGCTGTCGGCCGGTGCGACGATTGCCGCATAGTCACCAATCGTGCCGGCGACCAAGGTGAGATCGCGGAAATTATGCGGGAAAACGCCTGTCAACGACCGGATGACGATCGGTGTGGAGTTGACCATGAGCGTGTCATGCAGGCTATCGGCATTTTCGATCATGTAGCCGATCGCCTTGCCGCCACCGCCGCCAGACATGTTTTCATAGGATGCGGTGCCAACCAGGCCCGATTCGGTCAGGGCTTCACCGGTACCGCGCGCGGTGCCGTCCCATCCGCCGCCGGCGCCGCCGGGGATGACGAAGTGGATTTTTTCGACGACCTGATGGCCGCCTGACATGGCCGGCGCTGTTAGAGCAACAGAAAGCGCTGTTGCAGCCGCCAGAAAAGCCCGGCGGCCGAATTTGAATGAATTCATTGTCATATTCCTCCCATTTGACAACTGTCCGCCTGGCGGCTCAGTTGATCTGACAAAGCACGCTAACCTGACACAAACCTGTCACACAGCAAAATTCGTTTCGGGAAGCCATGAAGTTCCTGCTGGTCGAAGACAATCTGGACCTTGCCAACGCGATCACATCACGGATGCGTCTGGACGGCCATGTCATTGATCATGCAGCGAAATTGGAGGACGCATCAGCCTTTGTGGAGACCGGTGACTACGACCTGATCCTGCTCGACATCATGCTGCCCGATGGCGACGGCCGCACGTTCCTTCGCGAGCATCGTGCGAAGGATTTTGACACGCCCGTCATCGTTTTGACGGCCCGAAGCCAGGTGTCCGATAGAATCGGATCGCTTGATCTGGGTGCCGATGATTATGTCACCAAACCGTTTGATCACGCCGAACTGGAGGCGCGCTGCCGGGCGGTGCTGCGGCGGCGATCCGGCAATGCGAAAACGACGATCGAATTGGGCGGCGTGGTGTTTGATCCGGTTGCCGGACACCTGACCGTCGAAGGGGAAGCCGTCACGCTGCGCAACCGCGAATTGAGGCTTCTGGAAGTGTTTTTGAACGCACCGGCGCAAATTTTCTCAAAGCACAAGCTGGCCGACAAGCTTTATGCGCTTGATGATGATGTTTCAGAAAATGCGATCGAGGTTTATGTGGGACGCCTGCGCAAACATCTGAAACCCTCCAAACTGCAAATCACGACCTTGCGCGGTCTTGGCTACCGGTTGGACCAACATGACTAGCCCGGTTGTCTCAGGTTCGCTCAGAAACCGCCTGGTGTTGACCCTAATCGGCGGCGCGGCGGTGCTCGGCCTTTTGTTATTTTTTGCGGTCAGAAACTACGCGATCCAAGTCGCGCAGGAAGGACAGGACAACATCCTTGAAGCATCGATTTCGTCCATTCTCGATGCGGCGGCACTCAGAAATGGCGCGCTGGAGCTCGACCTGCCTTACTCCGCCTTCTCCATGCTGAGCACGCCGGCGGATGACCGGGTGTTTTATGCAATCTTGAAAGATCGCCAGTTTGTTTCCGGCTATGAAGATCTGACGTTCGACAGCACAGAGGAAGAGAGCGCGCCGCGTGTCTTGTCTGGCTATTTTCGGGGCGTGGATGTCCGCAAGATTAGTGGTAGCCGCACATTGATCGGCGCGAACACCAGGGCGGAAATCCATGTTGTGCTGGCCCAGACCCAGGACTCGTTATCGGAAACGCTGGATCGGATATCGCGCAACGCGGCGTTGCTCGGTTTCGGCTTTTTCAGCCTCGCGGCAGCGCTTTCTGTATGGGCAACGTCAGCGACGATGGGACAGCTCGACCGGCTGACCACTTCAGTTACGCGGCGCGGGCCGCAGGATTTGCGACCGTTTGAAAAGCCGGTGCCGCAGGAAATGGCGCCGCTTGTTGCTTCGCTCAATTCACTGATGGCGCGGCTTGATCATTCATTGAGCCAATCGGAAGATTTTATTGCCGAGGCTGCCCACCGGGTCCGCACGCCGCTGGCGACGGTGCGGTCCTATGCCGAAGCGACCCTGCAGCGGGTCGACAAGGAAGAAAACCGGGAAGCCATGCGATCGATGGTGAAGGCCATTGACGAGAGTTCGCGCGCGGCCGGCCAATTGTTAGATCATGCCATGATTACGTTTCGGACCGACCATCTGGAGCGCGAAGAACTCGATTTGGTGGAGCTGGTGCGCGACCTGGTTTTGCGATTGACGCCTATTGCGGAAATGCGCGATCTGACCCTTGCCTTAAAGAGTGAGCCGGCGGTTCCCTATTCAGGGGATACGATCCTGATCCAG
>JBCCRB010000376.1:0-3271 GCA_039208465.1 Pseudomonadota bacterium | reverse complement strand
CTCGCGCTGGCTGGCACCAGCGTAACCGCGGTCAAAAAGAGCGCCGCCAACAGTTTTATGTGATGTTGTTTTGTCATGGTGCGTTGTTTTTAGCGTTTTGTTTCTGAACGGAAGCTGAATATCGGCGTTATTCAAGCCGATGGGTCGCAGAAAGTCGCCCGAAAATCGCGCCGACGCCAGATATCGCCGCAACGAGCTGCAAAATCGCCTCGGTCAGCACAGCTTGATCCACTGAGGCAAGCGGCAGGCCGAGCATGGCGCCCACGGTTGCCAGCACGCTGACCGATGCGCTCCAGACCGTGCGCGAAAGATACCATTTTTTCTGGTCTACCATATTGTTTTCCTTTGCTTTTATGGTTGCTCTAAACGTGTTGAGACGGGCAGGCCCGGCCCGACTGCCGCGCTTATTTGCGCGACCGTGATTTCCACAGGATCGGTAGAATTGATGCCGGCGGTGAGCAGTTCATCGACGGTGATTTCAATCTCCGATTGCGCCACTTGCGCCATCATACTGGCGGCGGCGCTGGCGATCTGAACCGCATAAAGTTCCGTCTCTTCGCCGAGCGGAATATCGAGTGCGGCCCAATCATCACCCCCGCGCCGTGATCGCCTTATCCATGTGGCCGTAATGCCCCCCGCATCGGTGCGTGCCACGCGCAGATGGACGGGCGCGAGCGGTAGGCGGGCGCGCACGCCAGGCGCTGCAAGACTTGTCCGGAAATAGCGGTCGGTGAATGGCCGGCCGGCTTCGCCCAAACGCCAGCTCATTTGCCGTCCGACTTCCGATTGGCGTGCGCCGGCTGGCTGCACCGCATCATCGAGCAGGACAAAGCGTGCGCCGGCTGGCGCCTCCACCAATGTTTGGTCTTCAGTGCCGCCGAGGCCGCGCAGCAGGCGCGACAGGTGCCATTGTCCGGCCTGCACTTCCTCGGCGCGCGCAAAGGCCAGCACTTCCCACCCATCGCCCTTCTCGATGGCGGCAAGATTGGCACCGGCAAGGGCTGCAAGGTCGGTGACGCTCGACAGTTCCGCATTGTCGATCTCGACCATGATCGAATTGCCGAAATCCCAAACACCTGTCGGCCCGGCGCCGAGCGGGTCGGCCAGCGATCCGATCAGCGCGTCCCGGGTCAGTTGGGTGCGGAACCCGAAATCGGCTCCATCCGGTGAGGCAAAGACAACCGGGCGCCGCGATCCAAAGCGCCGCGCGGCGACCATGAAGCAATCTTGGTCTTGAAAAGCAGCATTGGCTGGCAGATCAAGATAGGCATGGGCGGGGATCGAACCGAAATCACCGATCGCATAGGGCGACACCGGCGGCACGGCACTTTGCTGGCCAGCACCAAAGGCCGCATCGGCGCGGTAAAGGCGGGCACTGATATCAAGGCGATCGGCGATTTCGATACGGTCGACCAGCCAGCGTCGCCCACGTGCATCATCGTCAAAGGCGATCACGTCACCGGCCTGCAGGCCCACCCAAGCCAAGGGCAGCGCGAAATTGATCTCTGATGATCGCGTGACCAGTCGTGCGCTCCAGGCGTGGGCTGCTTGTTCGGCCATCTTCTGGCGCATCAGCCCCGGCACCGGTAAAATGGCCGGATGGTTGCCGTCCGCCCCATCGGGACGGACGATGGAAACCAGGTTTTTATAATCAATCAGCGGATCGCGGCAGCTGACCGAGACCGATGACGGGATTTCATCGGCCTGTGCCGTTATATGGCGCCGTGCCGGCCGGTCTGGCAAGACCACCAGATCGCCTTGCGGGATCAGGATGGTCGATGCGTTTTGCGTGGCATCGATGCGGATCGCTGTGTCCGTTTCTTGATCGTCGGAAACCAACACATCGAACAGATCGGCAATTGGTTCCAAAACCGATCGCAAATCGCCCGGTGCCGGCATCACAAAACCATCGAGGCTATGCGGGATGTCGCCGACCGCCGCATCGACAATGCCGTGATCATCCAGCATGGCCCGGATCAGGTCTGTCACCGGCGCGGTGCCGAGGCGCCCATTGAGCCAATGGCCGGCGTGCCAATTATCGCTGTCGCCCCAGATTTGGCTGGAGGCGGGAAAGGCCGGGTATGGGCGGGCATCCCAGGACCAGGCGTACAGCCGGTCCGGGTCAACGGGCGCATCATCTGCGAACGTCGCCTTTGCGTGCGCCCAGAACTGCAGATGCGCTGTAATGTAGGCGCGTTGCTCGGTATCGCTGAACACCCCAGTTGAGCCGAAAGGCCGGGCGTTCTCGCTGGATTTTGGATCGGGAAACAGATTGGGCTGGATCGCGCCACCGCGCAGCGCGGTGCAGCCGATTTCCATCAGATAGACTGGCTTGCTCTTGGGCTGCCATAAGGTGGATGGCCCGATCTCGACCCCGCCCCGACGCTCCACATGGGCATTCGCCCACCAGCCGGCAATGTCCTTGAAGCGGAACACCCACGGCTTGCCATAAGCGCCGTCTTCAATTTGCGTTCTGCGCCGTTGCTCCCGGTCCACCTGACTGGCGAAGTACCAATCATAGCCTTCGCCAGCTTCAATCTGCGTCTTCATACCGGCCAAATCGGCGTGGTGGGCAAAGCCGTCAGGATTGTCGCCCTTTTCACCGTCGCTCTCACGCCAATCGCTCAAGGGCGCATAGTAATCGATGCCGACCACATCGATCGCCGTCGATGCCCATAGCGGGTCCAGATTGAAATAAACATCGCCCGAACCGTCATCGGGTTGGAAACCGAAAACGTCACACCATGCGGCCGCAAATTGCGGGCCGCGCAGCCCTTCCGGCTCATGCGCTGAGAAAACCTTCGCAACCGCGCCGTTCGGCCAAATGAGGCGGCGCCGCGTCGGCTCATAGATCGGCCGTTCGAACGTAGCCACCTGGCGAATGCCCGATGGCCCATCAATCATCACTTCGCGCACATCGTGGATCGTGCTGCCAACAAGCGCAATCGGCTGGGTTGGCCTGCCCGCCGCCGGGCGCATGCCGGTTGCCAGATGATGCACCCAGATCGCACCGGCCAGCGTCTTGCCGGAGCCGCGCCCGCCGATCAGCAGCCAGGTCAGCCAATCAATCCCCTTTGGCGGTCTCTGGCTCGCCCGCAGGCGCCAGCTCTTGCAGTTGGCAACCGCATTGCGGACATGCGGCGGGTATGGCGCCAGCAAGCGCGGCCAGGCGCTGCGCGATCGTCGCTTCAATTTCATCTTCCAATCTGGTCAGCAAAGCGCGCTTGGCGCCCTCGTCCTGATCGCTGCGTAAACCATCAGCCGATTCGCG
>JBCCRB010000375.1:0-3271 GCA_039208465.1 Pseudomonadota bacterium | reverse complement strand
GTCGAGCCGGCCAAGGCATCACCCAGTGTGGTTATCACGCCCTTATCGAGCAGCGAAAATGATGCGTTCGAGAAAATCCGGGCGGAATTGGCTCCGTTTTCGAGCGCTAATGAAAACAGAGAAGCGGAAGCGCCAAGTGGTGACGAAGCCTCAGATCAACCCTATGGCCTCGGGCCTGAAGCGCTGGATGCCTTGCCACTGGCGCTGATCATCACCCGCGGCGAAAACATTCTTTATAGCAATCGCGCCTTTGCCGAGTTGACTGGTTTTCCCGATATCGCTGAGTTGAACGAAATTGGGCTGAACGCGCTTTTTGGCGAACCGATGCCCACCACTTCGGAGCAAAGCCACGCGGACCGCGATGGCAGCGTGACGCTGGTCCATCGTGACGGCAATGTTATCGCCTCGCGCAGCCATCTGCAGCGCGTTCCGTGGATGGGCCGCAACGCGTTGATGTTTGCGTTTGAGCCGCTCAGTGCGCCCGTCGCAGCCACCACCGCCGATGGCGTGATAGGGCCTGAAACTGGCGAAATCACCGATCAGGAGACGGACCGGTTGATGGAGGAGAATGCCGAACTTCGCGCAATCCTCGACACGGCAACCGACGGCGTGATCACGATCGATGAGCATGGTGATATCCGCTCAATGAACGCCGCAGCCACGGCGCTTTTTGGCTATGAAACGGGCGCGCTGCTTGGCGAGCCTTTTTCGGTGCTGTTTGCGCATGAAAGCCAGCGCCAAGTGCTAACCTATGTGCAGGCGATGGGTTCGAACGGCGTTGCTAATGTTCTCAATGAGGGACGCGAGGTCACCGGCCAGGAAGCCCAGGGCGGTGAAATCAAACTGTTCATGACGCTGGGGCGACTTTCGGCAAGTAACGGCCTTTGTGCCGTGTTGCGCGATATCAGCGCCTGGAAACAGAATGAGGAAGCCCTTGAAGAGGCGCGCAACGAAGCTGAATCGGCATCTGAAATGAAATCGGCGTTTCTGGCCAAAGTCAGCCATGAAATCCGCACGCCGCTCAATGCGATTATCGGCTTTTCCGAAATCATGAGCGAAGAGCGTTTCGGGCCGATCGGCAATGAAAAATACAAGGACTACCTAGACGACATAAAAAAGTCCGGCCGCTATGTGGTGGATCTGGTCAATGACCTTTTGGACATCTCGAAGATCGAATCGGGCAATCAGGAGCTATTGTTTGAAGGCGTCGCGCTGAACGAAACGGTTTCCGAAGTGATCGACATGTTGCGCCCGCAGGCGAACCGGAGCCGGATTATCGTGCGTACCGGGCTTGACCCCGACTTGCCGGAGATCGTTGCGGACCAACGGGCTACGAAACAGATCATCACAAATTTGCTCTCCAACGCCATTCGTTACACGCCTGAAGGCGGCCAGGTGGTTATCAGCACGCGTTACCTGACAGATGGCTCGGTCACACTACATATCCGGGACACCGGCGTGGGGATGACGCAAGAGGAGATCGAAGGGGCGCTGCGCCCGTTTAAGCAGGTCGGTGCGGATGATGAGCTGCGCGCGGCTGGCACGGGGCTTGGTTTACCATTGACGCGCGCACTCGTTGAAGCCAATCGCGCCGACTTTTCAATCAGTTCGACGCCGGGCGAAGGAACAGACGTCGAGATTATTTTTCCGGCGCCGCGCGTGCTCGCACAATAGCCATACCGAGCATATACCAGGACCCGATGCGCCACGCTTTGTCATTTTACGCCCTCATCGCCAGACACCGCTGGCCGCGCTTATGAGTAAGGCTGTTCGGACCATCATCGTGATCTCGCTGGCGTTTGTCGTTCTCGGCGTAGGCGCCTTGTTTGTCATCTCCACCGGCATTTCGACTGATACGGCCCGCCAGGCGATTGAACGACGCATGGCCGAGATTACAGGGCTGCCGGTTCGCCTGCGCGGCCGCACAGAAGTACACTTTTTCCCGGCGCCCTATGCGGTCTTTAACGGCGTACGCATTGCAAGCTCGGACGGCCCGACAATTATCACGATTGAGCGGGTTGAAGCAGACTTTGACATGGTCTCGCTGTTTCGTTCGATCCCGACATTCTCATCGTTCCACCTATTTTCGCCGGACATACGATTTGGTGTCGACCAAAACGGGCTCCTGCGTTGGCCATCGGTTGAGGCAGTTGCCCGGCAGGGATCGGCGACCGAAGCGCCGCCAGCGTTGGCCGACAATCTCGCCCTGTCCGATATCATTCGCGAGAATTTGCCACCAACGATCGGCCGCATTTCATTTGAAGGCGGCACACTCGGATTTGTCGATCAGGAGGGTAATAATGTTCCTTTCGTCTCATCGCTCGACGGATCGCTGAACTGGCCACGCCGCGATGGCGCACTGTCACTTCAAGCGTCATTTGAGCACGACGGCACGGACGGACAGTTCAGCCTCAACACTGACTCCGTCGGCGACCTTTACGCCGTTGATGGCGGTGGGCTGACCTTTGCGTTTACGCTGGACGGTACAAGGATCGAGTTTGACGGTCGTTCGGCGATTGCCGAACCGCGCTTTGCAACAGGTGCTTTGCTGTTGGAGTTTGAGCGGCCCGGCGCCATCAACCGGTGGATTGACGATGCACCCCTTTTAACCGCCGGCATCGACATGCTGCGCCTGAGCGGCGAGGCATCGGCAACCGCGAACCGGCTGCGCATGGATAATGCGACACTCGTCGTGAACGAGGAAAGCGGCAGCGGCGCCGTGGAATTGCTGCGCCGTGATTCTGGACGGCGCGTTTTGACATCGACCTTGGCGTTTGAAACATTGGATGTGTCGCGCCTTTCGCTGCCGACATGGCGTGCGATGACCCGCCTTGTGGAGCCAGCCGGTGGGCTTCGTCAATATCTGACGGGCGTTGATGCCGATTTGCGCGTGTCTGCATCCACGGCGCAGTTTTTCGATACCGAACTGACCAATTTCGCCGGCGCGCTAACCGTGCGTGACGAGATGTTTTCGGTTGATATAGGTGATGCGACCTATGCCGGCGGATCAGTGCAAATGCGCTATACCGACGCCCAAAAAACCGGTGACAAGGGCGCGCAACTGTCATTTCGTATGAGCGACGTCAATTCGGCGACATTGGCTGACCATTTTGAGCTCGGGCCGTTGTTCCCGCGCGCCCAGCTTGATGTCACTGGCGATTTTCAGGGCGTCTCCGGCACCTTGATGCAGTTCTGGAATAGTGCGACCGGCAAACTGACGCTCAGCGCCGAAGCAGGTAACATTCCCGGCGTTCAGCTCGATGGCGCGTTT
>JBCCRB010000374.1:0-3274 GCA_039208465.1 Pseudomonadota bacterium | reverse complement strand
AGGATGTGATAGCCCTTTTCGCGCATTGCGCTCAGCACCGCCTTGATCGGTTCAATCGGGGCACGGGTCAGCGACAGGTCATAGCCCATAGCGTCTACATAGCCGCCCTTGCCGCAGAAATCGGTCTGCATATCGATGATAATCAGCGCGGTGTTTCCGGGCCGCAGGTTACCATTATAGGGCCACTTGTAAGGGTGGCTGCCGATGGTGCTCATTCGGCGGCCTCCTTTGTGGTTTCGCCAAACAGCCGCGTTGGTTCCGCGAAGCCGAAGCCGGTGCCGTCTGTCACTTTGACATCCGCTTCCCAAGGCAAGCGGTACTGCCCGGCGGCCAGATCGGTCATGTAGGTGTAGGGGCAATCCTGTGCGCCGCCTTTCACGGCTACATAGCCACGGTGGCCAAACTGATAGATGTTGTTTTCAACGCCCCAGCCCAGACGCGCCTCGCGGATCAGGTCGGGGCGCAGTTCGGCGGTAATGATCTCGTCTGCGCGGCCTGAGGTGCCATGCGCAATGATCTGACCGTCGAAATTCACAATCATGCCTTCGCCCATGCTGTCGAAGGATCCGTCGCTGCCGCACATGCAGACATTCGCCGTCGCCATTAGATTGCAAAACGCGTTGGACTGGTTGGTGAATTTCCAACTATTGCGGATTGGCGCGGTATAACCCGCCGTACGGATCATGATCTCGGCCCCCTTATAGGCGCACTCGCGCGCCATTTCGGGGAACATGCCGTCGTGACAAATGATCAGCGCCAGTTTTGACCCGTTTGGCCCGTCGCACACGGGAATGCCGGTATCGCCTGGCTCCCACGGCTCAACCGGAACCCAGGGGTGCATCTTGCGATAGTAGAGCTGGATTTCGCCTTGGTCGTCGATGATCAGGCCAGAATTGTACGGCATACCGCCGGGGTTCAATTCCATGATCGAAAAGCAGCCCCATATCTTGTGTTCAACACATGCCGCTTTGAAGGCAGCGACCTCGGGCCCATCCAGGCTACACATGATCTCGGGTTTGATGTCCATCGACAGACCATGCAGCGCGTATTCGGGGAACACGACTAAATCCATCGTGCCCAGATTGCGCCGCGCCTTGCCGACCATGTCGACGATTTTCTGCGTTTGCGCCGCCAAGTCTTCAGGCGTCACAACCACCGGCAATTGCAGCTGCACCATACCGATGACAACGCCGTTTTCCGATTTGTTCAACCCGCCCAATCCGTTCATGTGGGTCTCCTATTTGGTTATCGAAAGCTCGCCAGGTGCGCTGTCCAACGCCTTGCCGGGGCTCGAGGTGAAGATGAGCAACGCCAGCGTCAGGACATACGGCGCGGCGAAGAAGAGGTAGTAGCCGGATGTGAAGCCAACCGTCTGCAAAGCCGGGCCAAGCGCGCCTGCTGCGCCAAACAGAAGTGCCGCAAAGAGGCACATCACCGGGTTCCAGCGCGCGAAGATCACAAGGGCGACGGCCATCAGACCCTGACCCGACGACAGGCCTTCGTTCCAACTGCCCGGATAGTAGAGCGACAGATAAGCGCCCGCGACCCCGGCGAATGCGCCGCCTGCAGCCGTCGACCAAAGCCGCACCCTGTCGGGGGAAAGGCCAATGGCGCGCGCCGCGTCAGAGCTGTCGCCGACGACGCGGATGCGTAACCCTATGGCGGTGTTGCGAAACATCCAGGCCATGGCAAAGGCCAAAACGACGCCGACCAGGAACAGAGAGTTTACTTCGAGCGCGGCTTGAACTTGCGGAATGTTCGACCACCAGCCGAAAGGGATCGAGGGCAAATCGGGTGCGACAGGCTGTATGTAGGGCTTTCCGAAAAAGAAGGCGAGGCCGATACCCAGTAGCATCAGCGCGATCCCCATGGCGATATCGTTCACACCTTTAAACCGGCAGATCCAACCGTGGAACAGTCCAAACATTGCCCCAGCCAGCGCCGCCGCGCCGACGCCAACCCACGCCGAATTGCTCTCATAGGCCAGCGCGTAACCCGCCATGGCGCCGAAAACCAGCGTGCCTTCCAGTCCCAGATTAATGCGCCCCGACCGCTCGGTCAGGCACTCGCCCAGCGACACAAATAGAAACGGGGTTGAGACACGGATGGCACCGCCCAGCATCGCAATCGGCACCGCCCAGAGCCCAAGATCTTCGGTCATGGGCGTGGCCTCCAATACTCAGGCTGGAAGAGTTTGATCCGTCCGTAGGCCGTCTCGCTCAGCAAAAGGACAACAAAGACAATGCCTTGCATCACCAGAATGGTGGCATCCGGCAAATCCATCCGGCGCTGCACAAGGCCGCTTGAGGCCTCGAATCCGGCCAACAAAACGGCGACCGGAATGATCGCCAGCGGATTGTGCCGCGCCAGAAACGCCACCAGAATACCGGTGTATCCATAGCCCACCACCAGCGAAGCATTCGCCGCACCATGGATCGCGGTGACTTCGAAGTACCCCGCGAGGCCCGCCATCGCACCGCCAAGCGCGGTAAAGCCGATGATCAGTTTTCCCACAGGCAGCGCCTGCACTTGCGCGGCACGAATGTTGTCGCCTGCAACACGCGCAGCAAAACCAATCGTCGTCCGGTCCAGCAGCACCCAGCAAATCACGCAGGCAAAAATACCGACCGCAAGGCCCCAATGCACCTCAACACCAATCGGCATATCGCCCACTAGCAAGCTGTCAGGCAAAGGCGCGGTTGAGGGTTTGTTCAGACTGGCAGGATCGCGAAAGACGCCCTCGACCAAATGGTTCATCAGCGCAATCGCGATATAGGCCATCAGCAGCGACGAAATCGTCTCATTCACCCCGCGCCGGATCCGCAGAAACCCAACGGCGCCAATCCACGCCCCGCCAACACACATCGCGGCAAGCGCCATCAGAAATAGTCCCAGGGCGCCCGGTAGGGCTCCGCTCCAGACGCCGACCACAGCCGCCGCCAGCCCGCCTAAAGCAATCGCGCCCTCGCCACCTATCACAACAAGCCCGAGCCGGGCAGGCAAAGCCACGCAGAGACCGGCGAACAACAAAGGTGCCACGCGCGAAAGCGTGTTTTGCCAGGAAAACGCCGTGCCGAACCCCGCCTTGTAGACCAAGCCGAAGAAATCGACCGGTGACTTGCCGAGGCTCACCAGAAAGACCGAGAATATCAGCAACCCGGTGATCAAGGCACCCAGTGGAATGATGACAGCCTCCAACCGTGGCATCCAGATGGCAGGCCAATCAGATGCGCGCGGCAAGGAGGCTGTCGTGTCCGTCATCGCTAGGTCAGCT
>JBCCRB010000373.1:0-3280 GCA_039208465.1 Pseudomonadota bacterium | reverse complement strand
GACGGCCGATAAAATTGCCGATCCGCAAGATCTGTCCATGCAGCTTTCCGTTAATGGCCATCCGTTTCAGAACGGGTCCACGGCCACGATGGTCTATGGCGTTGCACATCTGATCTCTTATCTGAGCCAGTTCATGAGCCTGCAGCCGGGCGACATTATCTCAACCGGCACGCCGCCTGGTGTTGGCATGGGGCAAAAGCCGCAGGTCTATCTGAAGCCGGGCGATGTCATGGATTTGTCGATTGATGGGCTTGGCGCACAGCGGCAGGCCGTGGTGGCTGCGGCTTAATTTGGGTTAAGCGTTTCAGACCTTTCACCAACTTAGTCGAAATAGTGCGTTGCACAATTTTGTTGCATGCGCAAAAAATAGCCAAATGACGTCCCTCCCATTCGTCCTGGTTATTGATACGAACGATGCCCGTGCCGCTATCATCAAGGATGGCCTGCGCGCGGAGGGCTATACGCGCATTGAAGTGATCACGCAGATGGACCAGTTGGCGGCGCGCATCGTGACGCTTCAGCCGGATGTGATCGTGATGGATCTGGGCAATCCGAACCGCGACATGCTGGAGAACATGCTGCAGGTGACGCGCGCCGTAAAACGGCCGGTGGCGATGTTCGTCGACCAATCCGACAAGCCTTCCATGGAAAAAGCCATCGAAGCGGGGGTCTCGGCCTATGTGGTGGATGGTTTCCGGCAGGATCGTATTAAGTCGATCATGGAGATGGCGATCAGCCGCTTCAACGCTTTTTCCCGGCTTGAGCGGGAATTGGAAAGTGCAAAAACCGCCTTGGTGGATCGCACGACAATCGACAAAGCCAAAGGGCTGATCATGAAAAGCCGGGGGCTTTCGGAAGAAAAGGCCTACGCCTTGTTACGCAAGTCCGCGATGGACCAGAACCGGCGCCTCGTTGAAGTCGCCGAGAGCCTGATCATGTCGGCAAATCTGTTGGGGGATGATGATGGCTGACAACACACTTATCACAGCGGGTTTTTTGCCCCTGATCGATGTGTCGATCCTTGCGGCTGCGCGCGAGATTGGTTTTGCCGATGCCGAGGGGATCGAGCTTGTGCTGATCCGCGAATCCTCGTGGGCGAATGTGCGCGACCGGATGGCGATTGGCCATTTTGACGTCGCGCATATGCTCGCACCGATGCCGATCGCCTCTAATTTGGGCCTGACACCGTTCGATACCGATATCATTGCGCCTATGGCGCTGGGGCTGGGCGGCAACGCAATCACCGTATCATCGGCGCTGGCGGCAACCTTGTCGCCGGTGCCAAGCGGCGCGCTTGCGGCCGGTGCGGCCCTCAAAACCCATATTGACGGGTTGGCGGAGAGCGGTGATCCGAAATTGAAGTTTGGGGTCGTGCACCCGCACTCGGCACATAATTTCGAATTGCGCTATTGGCTCGCCGCCTCCGGCATTGATCCTGACAACGCGGTGGAAATCGTGATCCTGCCGCCGTCGCTGATGGCCGATGCGCTGGAGCGGGGATCGATTGATGGCTATTGCGTTGGCGAGCCTTGGAACACGCTGGCGCAATCGCGTGGGTCGGGCCAAATCCTGGCCACGAAGAACGATATCTGGGCTTCGAGCCCGGAAAAGGTGTTGGGCGTTGATGCGCGCTGGGCTCGGAAGAATGCGCCAGCGCTCGCCGCGCTGATCCGCGCGTTGCATGATGCGTCGCTCTGGTGCGGGGAACAGGGCAATCTTGCGCGCCTCGCCGAGATTTTGTCGCGGCCGGACTATTTGGGTTTGGACCCAGAAATATTGCATGCCTCTCTGACCGGACCTGCGGGCTATGAGCCGCATGCAAGGGCGGCGACATTTCCCTGGCAGAGCCATGCGACCTGGTTTTACACGCAGATGGTGCGATGGGGGCAGGTGGCGCACCAACCCTCACATGTCGATGTCGCGCGGCGGACCTATCGGCCTGACATTTATCGCGAAGCGCTGAAGAATGCCGGGGCGGCGATACCGGCAGCGAGCTCAAAAGTGGAGGGGGCGCTCGGCGCGCCAACCATCGTTGGGGCAGGGCGCAGCATGCTGCAATTGGGGCCGGATGGTTTCTTTGATGGCGAGGTGTTCGATCCGGACCATGTTGACGCCTATATTGCGCGCCAACGCACCCGCGATGGGCATGATTGATCCTGCATCACGCCCAATTTTTCAGCACATTTGTTGCGCAACTGCATTGCAATGCAGCATTTTCCCGGGAAGTTTCAGCTCATACTTTCGAATGGGCCATATTTTAACCTGCTGAAATAGAATAATAAAAATTCTAAACTAGCAGTTTGTCACGGTATCTGCATATTTTAATCCAGCCTCCCAAGGCATCGGTTACCCAAAGACGGGTTTCCACACAGCAACGCTGCTGAAGCGCTCCGAACCCTGCACATTTTCCACCGCAGGGGATCGGAGCGCTTCAGCAGCTTTTTTTGTTTGTCCCGTTGGGACCTTGAACGGAGTGAAAACATGAGCGTTTTCAAAACCACACGTCGCCGGCTTCTGGCCCTGTCCGCGGCATCATTGGCTGTTTCAACTTTCATCGCGCCAGCGCATGCTGAATTTTTGGATGTTGAAAAAGACGAGTTGAAGCTGGGCTTCATCAAACTGACTGATATGGCGCCTTTGGCGATTGCCTATGAGAAGGGCTATTTTGAAGACGAAGGCCTGTTCGTCACGCTTGAGCCGCAGGCCAACTGGAAAGTGCTGCTTGACCGCGTGATCACCGGCGAGTTGGACGGCGCGCATATGCTGGCTGGTCAGCCGCTGGCGGCGACCATCGGTTTTGGTACCGAAGCGCATATCGTGACGCCGTTTTCCATGGATTTGAACGGTAATGGCATCACTGTTTCCAACGAAGTGTGGGAACTGATGAAGCCGAATATTCCGGTTGATGCGGAAGGCAAGCCCGTGCATCCGATTTCCGCCTCCGCGCTCAAGCCGGTTGTCGACCAGTTCAGGGATGAAGGCCGCCCGTTCAACATGGGCATGGTGTTCCCGGTCTCCACGCACAATTATGAGTTGCGTTACTGGCTCGCAGCCGGTGGCATTCACCCGGGTTTTTATTCGCCCTCTGACGTGTCCGGCCAAATCGATGCCGAGGCGCTCCTTTCCGTGACACCGCCGCCACAAATGCCGGCGACACTCGAAGCGGGTACCATTGATGGCTATTGCGTTGGTGAGCCTTGGAACCAGGCGGCTGTCTTTAAAGGCATCGGTGTGCCGGTCATCACCGATTACCAGATCTGGAAGAACAATCCGGAGAAGG
>JBCCRB010000372.1:0-3283 GCA_039208465.1 Pseudomonadota bacterium | reverse complement strand
GGCGTTTCGGCGAGACGGGCGGTGTATTCCTGCTGTTTCCATTGCGACCAGCGCAGAATGATCGGCATGTCATCGCCGATCTGCTTGCGGCATTCGGTGATGACTTCACCGGCAAACGTGGCGCGGCCAACCAGATCGCCGCCATACTTTCCGGACCGGGTATTCATGACGCCCCAGAAGAACTCGTCGATCAGGTAGCCATGTGCGCCGTGGATTTCGATACAGTCAAATCCAAGAGATTTGGCCTCACCAGCCGCATTGGCATAGGCCATCACCATATCTGCAACTTCGCTATCGGTCGGCTCGGCCTGAACCTGTTTGCCTTTATGGGTGCGGCCTGACGGGCTGTCCGACACAGCGTCGGGGTCGGGCCCTGTGCCGGGCTTACGCATCATACCGACATGCCAGAGCTGCGGCGCGATCTTTCCAGGTGTTTCGTGGACGGCGTTGACCACATCGCGCCATCCCTGCAAGGCGGCGTCCGCATGGAAGTTCGGAACACGCGGGTCGTTTGAGGCCCCGCCGCGGTCAACCGTTGTTCCCTCGGTGATGATCAGGCCCACATCCGCGTCGCCGCGGCGTTTATAATAGTCTACGACATCTTGCCCAGGGATCCCGCCCGGCGAGAATGACCGTGTCATCGGCGCCATGGCAATGCGATTGGGGACTGTCATGCCTCGGATCGTGAGGGGTTCAAAAAGGCCAGCAGTGTCGGACATGGGAGCTCCTGAATTGAGTGATCTGATCCTAATTGAGGCGGCAATCCCCTCTTCGCAAGCATTCCCCAAGGTCAAATTTGTGACCCAAAACGACCCTACTGTGTTCACAACGCATTCAGTGGCATCTGTTTTAATCTGTGAAAATACTGGAGGATGCCGGAATGAAGACGCACGGTTCGATCGCAATACTCGCCATTGCTGCGTTAAGTGCCTGCGCCACGCCGGGCATCGACTATCAGGCGCGCCTTATGGCCAACAGCACAGCGGCCGCCGAAACGCGAACTGTCGCGGTTGATCGGTTCCGCGGCCCGGCTGGCGGATGGTTCCGGCGCCAGTTCGAGGACATGGTGGCCAATGCCTACTTTGATGGCACGCCCTGGTTTACACTTGCCGACTATCCCGCGCCGGGCGGCCCAGACCGGGCCGGAACATATACCGGGGATATCGACCTGATTTCATATGACTGGAACGAGTATCATCGCACCATCAAGAAATGTGTCGAATGGGACGGTCTGTTTGACTGTGAAACGCGCGCGGAAGTCGACCAGATCTGTTTTGAACAAAGGGTTGAAGTCGCCGTAACGCCGCGCCTGATTGATGCTGAAACCGGACAGGTTGTGTTCAGCAATACTTATTATGGCGACGCGCACCGTGACCATTGTGAGGACGCCTATTACGGGCACAAAGGTCATCGCGGTAAAGGCCACTTTGGCGGCCATGGTCGCCGCGGTGGATTGTTGGGATTTGGCGAGTATAGCGCGCCGCCAGATATGATGCGCGAAGCGTTGAATGAAACGCTGTGGCCGATCCGCGTCGATATTGCGCCTCGCAATAGCACGGTGCGCGCCACCTTTGTGACCGAAGCCCTGGACCCGGTCGTTCGGGCTGACCCTCGGTTCGAACAGGCGGTGGATATGGCCGCCAGCGATCCGTTCGGATCTTGCGACACGTGGACCGCGCTCTCGGCCCAATATCCCGAAGCGCCGGCGATCATTCACAATATGGGTGCCTGCGCTGAGGCATCGACCGATTATGAGGCCGCGCAGGGGCTTTATGGGGAAGCCGCGCAGCTCTCGATAAAATACAGTACCGATTGTCAGGTGAGTGACAAGTTCGTCAAAGCGCTTCGCAAATTGTCAGAGCAGCGGACCGGTCTTCAGATCATTGATGAGATTAGCGGTGTAAGCGACCCGAAGGTGAGCGAAGAGCCCGTCAGCTAAAGCGGCGCATCGGCAACGCACTGCGATGCGAGCGCCGTCAATGCCCGGCTTTGCGACTCGGTCTGATCGGCGATTGCTTCAAGGGCTGTGTTTATGGCGGCGCCCATATCCCCGTTGACCTGACGGACCGATTGTCCAGCTTCAATCTGCCACGAGCGGCGGGCGATTTGAACATCAATCTGGTTCATCCATCCCGGCTCTGTGCGTGACATCAGCTCAAACACCGCCACGCAATGGATGGGCATTGGGTTGATACCGGCTTCAGCGGGCCGGTTGGCACTGGCGGGCAGCGTGGCAAGCGTCACCATGATGGCGGCGAGCCCCAGACGTGCAACCATGGCGATGTCCTCCCAAACCTGATGTCTTTTCAGGAAGAGAGAGCAAGTTCTGCGCCAGTGGCTTGCTAGGGGTCGCGCTGGCTGTCATCGACGATCTTGCTGGCGCGAGCAGCATCAAGCTTGTCGCGCAGTTTTTCGGCTTTGGTACGACCAAATTTCACCCGGTTCTGCGCGGCGGTCTGTTCCTTGGCGGCGCGCGCTTTGGCCTTGCGGGCTTTGTTGAGATTGATCGGCTTGGTCATGGGCCTAGTCGGAGTGGCTATTGCGCCATTGCTCCATTGCGAGCGAGATTGCGAACGTCTCACGATACTTGGGGCTAGAGGCTGGCCGAGGGGCTCTTGCGGCGGTCAAAGCCATGATTTCAGCCAGCTTGTTGTGGGCCGCGCCGGATTGACCGGCGCCGATATAGGCATGTAGCTCCACCAGCGCGCTGGAGAGCGGGTCGTGCGCCCGGATAACAAAATAGGGCTCATCAGGAGCCAGTTTGTCCAGTACATCGAATTCGGAGGGGTTGGCTTTCGAGCCGACGGGCGCGTTGGTCATGTTTTTGGCTTTCGCTGCTATCTGTGATTCTGTCGGTAACTTATCCGGAGAAGCGGGCATCGTCAGCCCATGCTGTGAGGTGCCCGGTCAAATCAATCGACGGGTCGGACATCAACGAGCATGAGGCCAAGATTGTTGTGGCTGACCCGTCCAGAAACCAGGTCCCCAACTTCCATCGTCGCCTCGTCTGATTGAGGGTCGAAAGCCACTCTGGCGAGCACGGAAGCGAAGTTGTTCGAGCCATCAGTGATTTCGGCAAATCCGGCTTTGCGATTGGCAAAAACCGTTCTGACAATAGCCCGGCATGGTTTGTCACGTACGCAAACGAGATACGCAGGCGGTTTGCGTCCATCTTTCGAAGCGGCGTCCACGGTTATGAAGAACGCATCGTCGCCTTCTTCGGGCAGGGCAGAGTTGCAGACATTGCTGAAATTGAAATAGAACTCGCCGCCTTCACGACTGC
>JBCCRB010000371.1:0-3305 GCA_039208465.1 Pseudomonadota bacterium | reverse complement strand
GGCTATTTCAGCGCGATTTCATCCGGCAACCAGACCACGGTGACCCATGTCTGGGACGTGTTTTCACCGGCCGGTGAGCGCGTGCATCGCATTCAGGCCCAGGAGACCGTGCCCGGAAACGCATCCGATCCGTGGAGCATCGTACCGTCAGCGACCATGGAACAGATTGCCACCAAAGTGCTGGACCAATATGCCGCGTGGCGCGCAACGCAAGGGTAGGTTTGCCGAAAGTTTACAGTGCACTAATCAAAGGTCAGCTTGCATTGAATTCGTGGCTGACTAAAAGGCGGCGCAGGATAAGTCTGAAATAAAGGCGCTGGGCACATGAAACTGTTCGCCGGCAACTCCAACCGCCAGCTGGCCGAGAGCGTCGCCAAATATCTGGGTGTCAGCGTGGGCCGCGCCAATGTGCGCCGCTTTGCCGACGATGAGATCTTTGTCGAAATCCAGGAAAATGTGCGCGGTGAGGATGTCTTCATCCTGCAATCAACATCGCGCCCGGCCAATGATCATCTGATGGAAATGCTGATCATGATCGACGCATTCCGCCGATCATCAGCGCGCCGCATCACTGCCGTTCTGCCCTATTTCGGTTATGCGCGCCAGGATCGCCGCGCCCAGGGCCGAACACCGATTTCAGCCAAGCTGGTCGCAAATCTAATCACCCAGGCTGGCGCCAACCGTGTTCTGACGCTCGATCTGCATGCCGGCCAGATCCAGGGTTTCTTCGATATTCCCACGGACAATCTGTTCTCTGTGCCCGTCATGGCCCGCGATATCAAAGCAAAGCACAAGGACCTTTCCTCATGTATCGTCGTATCGCCCGATGTCGGCGGCGTGGTCCGCGCACGATCCCTGGCCAAGCGTCTCGACGATTCCCTGCTGGCAATCGTTGACAAACGCCGCGAGAAACCCGGCGAAAGCGAAGTGATGAACGTGATCGGCGATGTGCGCGGCAAGCACTGCTTCCTGGTCGACGACATTGTCGATTCAGGCGGCACCTTGTGTAACGCCGCCGAAGCCATGATCGAAAAAGGCGCCCACAGCGTCAGCGCCTATATCACCCATGGCGTCCTGTCCGGCGGTGCCGTTGAGCGGGTGGAAAACTCGGTGCTCAAGGAGTTGGTCACAACAGACTCAATTCAGCCGACCCCGGAGGTCAACGCGGCCAAGAAAATCCGCGTTCTGACGATCACCGATCTGATCGGCGAAGCAATCGTGCGCACCGCGCATGAGCAATCCGTCTCCAGCCTGTTTGATTGATCAGACCACCGCCAACCCGCCAAGGCTAACCAGCAACCCGGCGACCGCGGCAACACCGAGCACGGCAAACAGGTTTACCTGGTAGCGTAACAGGGCGACGCTGGCTGCAACCGCGATAACGAGCGCGATCCCGTCCATCTGTCCAAGGCTGATCTGCGGCAACCAGACAAGACCCGCACGTTCATAATCCGGCTCACCAAAAAGCACCGCGATACCAAACCAGATCGCCAGATTGAGGATGACACCGACCACAGCTGCGGTGACCGCCGCGAGCGACGCAGACAGCCAGCGCACGTGGCGCAGCCGCTCCATGTGCGGCGCCCCGGCAAAAATCCACAGAAAGCACGGCACGAAGGTGAAGAAGGCAGCGATCAGCCCACCGCCCAAACCGGCCGCCATCATGCCATTTTGCGCCGCGTTAAAACCGCCAACGAACCCGACAAAAACCAGCACCAGCACGAGTGGCCCGAGCGTCGTTTCCGCCAAGCCTAACCCTTTGAGCATGTCGGACGCGGTCAACCAGCCATACACCTCAACCACTTGCTGGCCGACATAGGCAAGAACGGCATAGGCGCCGCCAAACGTCACGATGGCCGTCTGCGAAAAGAACAGCGCCGCCTGGCCCTGAAACGCAGTACCGGCGACAATGAGCAACATCAGCGGCACCAGCCAGATGGCGCCCCAAACCACGATGGCTCTGATGGTTTGCGCCATTGCCGTTGCGCCTTCGCTCGCAACGGGCGCGGCCTCATCGTCATCGACCGCTGCGGGCACGAGTGCGGGCGCCGCCTTCCAGACTATGAAGCCAACGAGCGCCGCCCCGAAAATGATGATGGGAAACGGCACCCGCAAAAAGAAAATCGCGATAAAGGCGGCCGCCGCGATCAGATACATGACCGGGGTTTTCAGCGCCTTGCCCGACACCTTGTAGAGCGCTTGCAGGACAACGGCGATCACCGCCGCCTTGAGCCCATAAAAGATGCCGGCCATGACCAGCACATCCCCATAAACGGCAAAAATGGCGGCCAAAGCCAGCATCATAACCAAGCCCGGCGCAATGAACAGAAGCCCGGCAATCACCCCGCCGCGCACACCATGCAAGAGCCACCCGGCATAAGTGGCAAGCTGCATCGCTTCAGGGCCAGGCAGCAACATGCAGAAGTTCAACGCGTGCAAAAACTGTTTTTCGGTGAGCCATTTTTTCTCGTCGACCAGCACGCGGTGCATCACCGCGATCTGCGCCGCCGGGCCACCAAAAGACAACAGCCCGATGCGCGCAAAGGCACGCGTCGCCTCGCTCTGACTGACTGGCAGATTCTCTTGGGCGCGCTCAAGCATCGCCCGCCTCCGCGCGCGCCAGGGCACTCGTTTCAAATCCGGCGTCGATCAACGCTTCCAATCCCCCTTCGACATAACAGCAATCCAACCCCTCATCGCGCAGATAGCCACACACCGATTGGCTCACCGCATGGCCGTGCACACAGTAGATGACAAGCTGATGACCGCGATAGGTTTGGGCCCAATTGGCCGCATCAAAGGGATGACGAAAGGAAGAACCGGTCAGATAATGGCCCGACTTTGCCCGCGCATTGGGCTTGCGCACGTCCAAAATCGTAACCTTGTGAAATTTGATGGCCAATTGAGTCGGGGTGATGCTGTGCATGGTTGCCTCCGCAATAGTCGCGAAGGCGGAACTTGGGGCGAAAACCCTCAAGCGGGGCGCCCGCCTTTGGCCCCTTACCGCACCCTAGGTGCGTTCACCAGCCGCGTCAAAGGTCCCGGTAAGTGATGAGCTGAATGTCCAGCGCTTTGACATGCGCCATGAGCGCGTCGCTGGTCAGCGTTTCCAGACACGACATCCGATCAGCGCTGACATCCTCATAGCCCGCATGGCCTGTGGCGCTCAACTCCGGCGAGGCAACCGCGGGATGGTCAATAAAGATATAGGTGCCGGCCTTCAGCGCCGAGAGTTGTTCGATAAAGGCGGCTGTACGCTGCGCCGCATCGCGCGGAAAAGGCGGATATCCGGCGATCCGCTCAAG
>JBCCRB010000370.1:0-3316 GCA_039208465.1 Pseudomonadota bacterium | reverse complement strand
TTTGGATCGGAGCGCATCAGCAGCGAGAACGCTTCACCATGGCGGAACTCGTCATTGCACCATTCTTCAAACCATTTGAAAATCGGATGGAAGCGCTTGTCCGGATGCCGCTCCAAATGCCGGAAAATCGTGATGTAACGCGCATAGCCGATCTTTTCGGACAGATAAGTCGCGTAATAGATGAATTTCGGCCGGAAATAAGTGTACTTCTTCGACTTGGCCAGAAAGCCCATATTCACGCCAATATCGAATTCCTTCAGCGCGTCATTGATGAAACCGGCATGACGGCTTTCATCGCGGCTCATCAGGCCGAACAATTCGCAGATTTCCTTGTTCTTGCCGCGCCGCTTCATCTCCTTGTAAAGCACGCAACCGGAGAATTCGGCCGTCAGCGATGACACGAGGAAATCGATGAACTCCTTGCGCAGTTCAGGATCGAGCGCAGCAATATCGATGTGATCCCAGTCTTCGTTCTTTTTGAAATGACCCTTGTTCGGATCAGAGCGCATTTCGGCAATCAATTCATCCCACTCTTCACGCACCGGCGAGACATCGATCCGGTCCATCTCATCAAAATCGGTCGTGTAAAAACGCGGATTGAGCATGGTCGTTTCGGTGGCCATGCGGGTGGTTTCGCTTTGCTGCTCCAGCGGAGCGCCTTTAAGTGGTTTGGAGATTTGCTGGTTCATAGCGCTGCCTCCTCAGAGAATGAAAATTCACACAATTCCATAAATTCCAGGTCGCCTGTTGCCCGCGTCCATGCCCGCTCCAGCGCGCTGGCCCGGGTAATCGTGGCTTCGCGCCGAAAACTGGCGGCCTGGCCATAGGGAATGGAAATCGGAGAGCCATGCACCATCACCTCGTCACCGGGGTGGACGACGGCGCCATTGTCAAAACGCACATGGGCGCTCAGCTCTTCAAACGTGTTGTTGATCTCTACCGTGCACGCCGCGGTTTCGCGCGTGCGGAACAATACAGACTTAATCGACATAAGCAGTTCCTCCTGATCCATTGGCTTTAAGCGCGGCGGCAATCGCCTGCGCCTTGGCACGGCTGAACGCATCAAGGCTGATGCGGTCGCCAGTCTCGACCCGCTCCAAAAACACAAGGCCGCCGCGCAATTGCAGCACGGTGAAAGCTGTGCCTTCCGGCAGCGGTCCGCCATTCATCCGTTCCAGCGAGCGGATCGCACCTTGTGCAAACGCAGTCTCGCCTTGCGAAAACGAAACGCCATCGCCATTGAGCGCAAAACCATCGCCCGCCGGCGTGTAGGCAAGCGTCCCGAGTTGAACGATATCGGGTCCGCCGGTTTTCAAGGTCCCCTGCCCGGTCACCCGCGCAAATGTCACAATCAGCAGCGAGAACACGATCAGCGCGGCGACCATCATGATCGACGCCTTGGAAATGCGGATATCGCTTTCCGGTATCAGTGGTTGCTTTGCTGGTTGAGACATCACCTTCTCCTATTCTGCCGCCACCGGCAGGGTTTCATCCGTCACATGCGCAACGCTTTGCAGTTCATCGGCCCGATGATTGCGGGCGAGATAAACACTCAGCTGTGTCTTCAAATGCTCGGCAGGCGTTGCCGCATCATCAAGGCCGGTCAATTGCGGCTCTGTGCGCGCCATGCGGAAACCGCGCACATGTGGCCAGAACACCAGCCACGCCAGGCGGTTAGGTTCTTTCAGCCGCAAAGCGATATCACCGCTGCCATCGACATTGACGCGCGCATCAACGGCTTCGAACTCGCTATAGGGCAGATTGAACGCCGTCGGCAGCACGATCCCATAACGCATCACGATCCGCTTGGAGGTGATGGTGTAAATGGTTGACCGCGCGACCGAGCGAGCAATCAGCCAGAGAAAACCAGCCACCAAGGCGCCAGCAAGGCTCATGATCAGCATCGACATGATGATGCTTTCCGCCGTGCGGCCAAGATAGAGCCCCGACACGAGAAGCCATGCCGTCAACAGCGCGAAATAGCCGACGATCCACCGCATCTTGAGCGCCTGTTGCGCCATGCGCCGGGCCGAAGGCGAGCCTTGCCAGACCATATGCTCGCCCTCAGGCAGCGGACCCGGGAGCCCCGGAACCGCTTCATTTTCATAATCTGGCGCGACGTAGCCGACCATCTCAGATCACCGGTTCCTGACGGCTCGGTGTCGCGTAAAGCAGACCCGCGCCGAAATAGCCCATGATCTTATCTTCTTCCAGGAAGGTGATCTCCGTGCGCTTGCGCGTCTGGGGCACATTGGCAAACTGCTCGCCAGTGATCGCATGCACGTAGAAGATCTTTTCCTTGTCACGCGGCGTACGGATCAACGTGAAGTTGAACGGCACGAGAACCACCCCGCCCTCATCGCCTACTTCCAGGTCGACTTCCAGATAGCGGATCACCTGCTCGGCCTTGTCGACCCACACATCCTTGACCCGACCGGCAATGATCGAGTCGCAACCCACAACGCGCATACCGCGCGGATCAAGGTCGCCTTCGGCAATGGAAAAGTCCTTGGCCGCGCGCATCGGCACAATCTTGACCTCACCTTCAAAGGTCAGATCCGGCACATTGGCGCGCTCGGTATAGGCGCCAGGCCCTATGCCATCGAGCATCGGGTTTTCCGAGGTCGGGCGGATCGCCGCGCCATCCATCGCCATGACCCGCTCGCCTTCGACCGTTTTTGTTTCGCGCTCATCATTGGGCACGGAGATTTCACCGTGACCATGCCGGAGCAGAAACTTTTTGGGCGATGGCGTCATCAGCCAAGAAGCACGATGCACCGTTCCATCATCGCTTTCGGGCGGAAACCCTTCACGCCGGCTTTCCATCTGCAGATGGATCACCAACCCCGCAAAAAACACCCAGAACACGTAAAGCGTGATCTGTGCGACATCGACATATCCTGTGATTTCAACCATGTTGGTTCTCCATCCTTTCTCGTGAATTCATCCGGGCAGATCGGCCAGGCCGATCATCCGGTTTTGCGTTGTTTCGTTTGACGACCGCCGCACAGTGCCCACCAGCGGCCCAAGCAGGACGAGCGCGGCAAAAAGCAGCCCGATCTCAATGTGATAAACGACCGAATAACCGGCCGACGGGGATGAGAGCGCCGCGCCAAAAAAGCCGGCATCGGCAGCGCTATTGATCGCATCGCGGGCAAACCCGCCAAAGGCGAGGCCAAGCCCGAGCGCCGTGGCGTGGACCGCACCCCAAGTGCCGATCATCACGCCATTGTCGATACGCCCGCGGCCCATCTCCATGCAGGCGAGCATGGTCGCGACGCTGAAAATACCGCCGCCCAAACCGATCAGGAACGTG
>JBCCRB010000369.1:0-3333 GCA_039208465.1 Pseudomonadota bacterium | reverse complement strand
GTGCAGCAAATCACGGCAAACATGGACCCCGCCGACCCGCTTTATCAGCACCTGCAGGATATTGCGGCACCCTTCCGCCTGTTCATCATGGGGCTGGTCCTGCTGATCGTGCTGCGCTTTTCACCCAAGGGCGTGCTGCCGGAAAAGATCAGGCACAGCTAAAGCCTCATTTCACCAGGCTCACCCGGCGCTGCCAGATGCCATTGCCGCGTGCTTCGGCTTCCAATTCTTCAAAAATGTATTGGTGGCCGATCCGCCGGTCGGGCACGGCCCAGCCGGATAAAACCATGCGCGCGCCAATATCGCGGCCCTGATAGTCGCGGCACCGAAGTGCCAAGCTCTCCTCATAGGTGCCCATGATGGTGCAAGTCAGAAAGCTGGCAGCATAGCGTTCCAGCACGCTGCGGGCATGTTCCGCGCAGTCGACCTGGCCTGCATCATTCACGCAATCACGGGCCATGCCCGGCGGCGCGATGGCATAGACACGAAAAAGCGTCCCCTTGCCGTCCTTCAAGGTCGCCCCGTCCACTGCATCGGGGTGTGTCAGATGGATGCGATTGTCCTGCGCAAAAGCCGCAAACGGCAGCAAAATGAACACCGCCATCAGGAACAATGCAGAAAATTGCCTGGTATTAGCTGTCATGTCGATCCTCCCTCAACCGCGCTGGCATCGGTGGATCATGAAACGCTGAACTGATTAGAGTCCTGCTTCGACGCGTTTAAAGAACAAAAACATACCTGAAGCACAGCGCAGTCCAGGTGAAACTAGAGGGCCACAAGGGCCGCCATCAACGGGTAATTCCATTCAGCGTTAAATACCCACAAATCCGAGCCTAGGAAGTTCATGGTTAACGGATGGTAAACCGGCCGCTCCACATGCCCTGCCGCCGCGCTTCCGCTTCAAGCTCTTCAAACACGTAAGCCTGGCTGACTTCCCGGTCGGGCAGGGCCCATCCGGCGCGCACAAGGCGCGATGCCAGATCGCGGTTGGCAAAGTCAAAGCAGCGAACCAGCGAAACGCCTTCGCCGTCAACGCCGCCTTTTTGGCAGCTCAGCATGCCGGCTGAATAGAGTTCCAGCGTCCGCCGCGCTTGTTCGCCGCACGCGTAGGAAGCACCGTCAGCGTCCTCGCAAGTGGCATCGAGTGAAGGTGTGCGCACGGCAAAAAGCCGGTACGTATGGCCCGCATCATCTTCAAAGGTTCGCCCGTCAATCACATCCGGGCTTGAAATCAAAACGCTCGATGGGTCGGCTTGGGCAATGGTGATGCCGCCAGCCAAGAGGGCAAAACCAAACGCAAGGAAACCCGACAATAGTCTCTTCAATACGTCCTCCATTGTGTGGCCGTAAACATCGTCGGCTTGAACGCCATGCGGATACGGGGCTCCGGGAGGACAAAATTCATCAACTACAAATCGGAATGCAGGGACGCACCACCGAAGCTTTTCCACAATATGACAAAACGATGACACATTTGACGTGGCTGTCAACAAGCGACCGTCAATTGACGTGGGTGGCGTGCGGAAAACTTAGTCGAATAATAAAAAAATCCATAAAAAAACCGGCGCCTCAAGGCGCCGGTTCACAAAAATTGTGCTGTTTGTCAGCGATTAGCGAATCGATTTGGTCGCCCAGGCACCATCTTCGATCATCAGTTCGCGATAGGTGCCGGCTGCTTCGCCAACATCAGTGAACTCGACATTTGTCGCGCCGACATAGTCGATCTCTTCACCGGCAGCGATCATCTCAAGCGCTTTGCCCAATTCACCTGGGCCGATCGGTTCGCCCGGTGCATTGGCAATATCCATGATGTTGCCAGCAATATTGGCACGATCAGCGTTACCGGCTTTTTGCATGGCCAGGATCATCAGAGCCGCCGCATCGTAGCTTTCGCCGCGATAAGGGCCGGTGCCTTCACCGGCTGCCGCCGAAAACATCTCATTGAACATGTCAACATTGTCGCCTTCTGCGCCTGGCACGGTGCCGACAACAGTCACATCGCCAAGACCTGGCAGATCGAGGAGCGAGTCACCGATCATGCCGTCACCGAGGAAGAATGTCTCGAAAGCGGCGGTGTCGATCGACCCCTGCATGATGCCGCGACCGCCCTGGTCCACATATCCAAGCACGACCAAAGCTTCACCGCCGGCCGCTGCCAGCGCACCAACTTCCGCAGAATAGTCGCCCTTACCGTCTTCGTGCGCAGCAGAGATGGTCACCGTACCGCCCAGCGCTTCGAAGTTGGACGTGAACGCGTCGGCAAAGCCTTTGCCATAGTCATTGTTGGTGTAAGTCACGGCGACCGAGCGCGGTCCTTGCTCCAAGATGACATTTGCAAGAACTTCACCCTGGCGCGCATCCGATGGCGCGGTGCGGAAGAACAGGCCATTGTCTTCAATGGTTGTCAGCGCAGGCGACGTCGCTGATGGCGAGATCATCACGACACCGTTGGGAATGCCGACATTGTTGGCAACCGCTGTGGTGACGCCCGAACAATCAGCGCCCATGATGGCGGTAACATTGTCGGAGGTGATCAGGCGCTCTGCAGCCGCCGTTGCTGCTGCAGCGTCAACACAGGTTGAATCCGCGCGAACCGGCGTGATGGTTTCACCGCCCAGAAACGCGCCACTTTCCGAGGCTTCCGCCATCGCCATTTCAGCGCCCGCTGCCATGTCAGGCGTGAGCGATTCAATTGGACCGGTAAAGCCGAGAATGACACCCATCTTGACTTCGGCTTGCGCTGCTGACGCGAGCGCGACAATGCTGGCTGCAGCCAGAAGTGTCTTTTTCATGATTTGAACTCCCTAATGAAATCATGTGACGACGCGGGGTCACCCCGGCCATCAACGAGGTCCGACTTAAGCCTAATGAGCGGGCGAAAACAAGAAAAAGCATCACCATTTTTGCCGCAGGTAAGGGGGCTGGTTAACTTGTTTCGGGCGCTAAAACGTCGCGGCCAAGCCGGTTATTGACAAACCATCTGCAATTTCATAAATTTCTGTTATGACAGAAATTACGAAAAGTGACGCTATCCCAGAACCATTGCAAGACTTCATCCTGCAATGGGGCGACATGGGCGCTCAATGGGGTGTCAACAGATCTGTCGCGCAGATCCACGCGTTTCTTTACCTCAGCAAAAAACCACTGACTGCCGAGGAGATCGCCGAAACACTCGGCATGGCGCGGTCAAACGTCTCAAACTCGCTCAAGGAGCTGCTGGTTTGGAAGTTGATCAAGCGTGTGCCGATAGCGCGTGACCGTCGTGATCACTTTGTAGCCGAAACCGACGTCTGGACCATGGTCACGCGCATCACAGCCGGCCGCAAGGAACGC
>JBCCRB010000368.1:0-3340 GCA_039208465.1 Pseudomonadota bacterium | reverse complement strand
CGGGAACGCATGGTCTGCCTGCAACCGCGCAATCAGTGCTTGTTCAGCTTCATCCGGCGCGCCCACGGCTTCATACTGCGAACCGCCAAAGATCGACTGGCTTCGCTGATAGAGACCATAGAACAAATTCTGATTTGTCCATTCAAAATCAAAGCACAGCGCAATCGCATCACGCACGCGGCGATCCTTGAACCGCTCGCGCCGCTGGTTCAGCGTCCAGGCCTGCATCCCCGGGCGCTTGTTGGCGGTGAACAATTCCTGCACCACCTTGCCTTCCTGGATGGCCGGGAAATTGTATTCCGTTGCCCAGGTTTTCGAGGTGAACTCACGCCGCCAGGTCACTTCACCCTTTTTGAAAGCCTCGAACCCGGCTTGGCGTTCGGTATAAAACTCAATGCGGATCGTGTTGAAATGGTTCTGGCCTGCCGCTGTGCCGATCGCGCGGCCCCAATAATCTTCAACACGATCAAACTCGATGAAGCTGCCGGCATTGAACCGGCCAACTTTATAGGGGCCGGACCCAAGCGGCGGATCGAGTGTTGATTCATCAAACGCGCGGTCGGCATAATACGCGCTGGAAAATATCGGATAGTCGGCGGCAATCGTCAAAATTGCCTGTGCCGATTGCGTGCCGTCAAACACAAGGGTCACGGTTAGCGGATCATCGACGACCACTTCGCTCAAAACACCAAGTGGCAAGGCAAGTTGCGGATGGCCGTCAGATTTCAGCACATCATAGGAGAATTTCACGTCCTCGGCGGTGATCGGCGAGCCATCGTGAAAACGGGCAATGTCCCGAAGGCGAAAAGTAAAGCGGTTACCATCCTCGGAGATCGTGACGCTTTCCGCCAAATGGCCGTAAATCGCATCAGGCTCATCATGGGCTGCCTGCATCAGCGTGTCGAAACAGATATCCATGCGCGGCGGCGCATCGCCCCGGCGCACAAAGCCATTGAGCGTGTTGAAGGTCTGGATGTTCTGATTGTGGTACCAGTACCAGGGTTGAAAGTTGAAGACGCCGCCCACCGGCGCATCGCCATTGGCATAGTCAAAAATCGGGAAATCGGCCGGATATTTCAGATCACCAAAGGCCGACAGACCATGCAGCGCTTGGCCGGTCGGATTGACCGCAAGCGACAATTTCGGGAACAGGGTGGACGCGGTGATCGCGCCCGCGCTGGCCAACAGGAACTGACGACGGTCGAACCTCATTGCGTTGCCTCCGGCTTGACCCACCAGGATTGAATATCGACGCCGGTATAGGCGGGCTGGTTGTCGACGAAATCGAACTTGTCCCACCAGGCGACCCATTCCTCCGGCGAGTGCCATTGCGGGATGTAGTAGAAATTCCAAAGAAGCACCCGGTCCAGCGCATGGGTGGCCGCGATCAGTTCCTCGCGGTCGGCGGCAAAAATCACCTTGTCGATCAGCTGATCCACAATCGGGTTTTCAATGCCGGACAGATTGCGCGAATCCGAGGAAGAAGCCGCTTCCGTTGACCAGAAATCGCGCTGCTCATTACCCGGTGACAGGGATTGGGCCAGCACGGTGGTGGCCATGTCGAAGTCAAACTGCTCCAGGCGCGAAATATATTGGCTGGAATCAACGATCCGCAGCGATGCGTCGATGCCGAAGGCGCGCAAATCCTCGACAAATTGGCCGGAAATGATTTGCGCCGTTTGTGAACCGCCTAAAAACTCGATCGTGAAAGGCTCGCCATTTTCATTGACCCATTGCCCGTCCTGTGGTTGCCAGCCGGCCTCACGCAACAGGGTTGCGGCAATGCGCTGGTTGGCGCGGCGCTGGTCGCGGTCGCCATTGACCGGGTTTTCGTAAGGCGTGGTGAAAACTTCTTCCGGCAGTTCATCGCGGAACTCTTCCAGGATTTCCAGTTCCCGGCCCTCCGGCAACCCGCTCGAGGCCAGCTCCCCGCCCTCAAAATAGCTGTCCGTGCGGGTGCGCAGGCTCGACAATTGTAGCCGGTTCACGCTTTCAAAATCAAACAAATGCAACAGCGCCTGGCGAACCCGCCGGTCCTGAAACTTCTCGCGCCGCTGGTTCATCGCAAACCCCTGCATGGGCTGCGGGCGGATCGTCTCAAAGGTGCGGCGCGTCACCCGGCCTTCTTCAAAGGCGGGGAAATTATATTCGCTTGCCCAACGCGAGGAGCGGGTCTCTGTGCGAAAATCCTGAATGCCACCCTTTTTGAAGGCCTCCCAGATCGGCGTCGCATCGAGAAAATAGGTGTAGGCGATCTCATCGAAATTATAGCGTCCCTTGTTGACGGGCAAATCAGCGCCCCACCAATCCGGCACGCGCTCCCAGACGATGCCGCTGCCCGTATCGAACGATTTTACCCGATAGGGACCGGAGCCGAGCGGTGGTTCCAATGTTGGCTCGGTAATATCGCGCGGCTCGCCGTCCGCATTTGTGCCGGTCCACCAATGTTTGGGAAAGACCGGCATATCGCCCAGTATTTTCGGTAACTCGCGATTGTTTGCCTGATCGAAATTGAACTTGATGTCGGTCTCATTGAGCACTTCGGCCGACACCACATTGGCATAGTAGGCGCGATAGATTTGGCTGATTTCTTTAAGCTGCTCAAACGTCCACACCACATCATCGGGCGTAACCGGCACGCCATCATGCCAGCGGGCATCCGGGTTCAGCCGGTATGTCGCCGACGAAAAATCGTCCGGATAGGAAAACGCAGCCGCAAGATGCGGATGGCTGGTCGACGGTTCATCAACCGATTGATCCATCAGGGTTTCGTAGATCAGCCCGCCGCCAAAGCGCGCAAAACCCGCCGCTGCCGTGCCGCGAATGATGTAAGGGTTGAAACTGTCAAACGTGCCTTGCGCCGCCAAATTCAGCGTGCCGCCCTTGGGCGCATCGGGATTGGCGTGACTATAATGCGTCCATCCTTCGCCATACTGGCTTTCATTGATCAGCGAGTTTGTCGTGATCCAGCCGCTGGCCTCCTGCGCTGAGGCAAATGACGTGGCGGCGGCAAGACCTGCCAACAAACCAACGGCACAAAGGGACGATGAACGCATGAGCATCTCCTACAAGTGTCTATCATACCAACAGTAGGAGCAATTTCGCCGATTCAAAGCCCTCAAACGCAAAAGGCCCGCACTCGGGCGGGCCAATTCATCACATTGCAGCGAGGAACGCGTTATTCGGTGGCCGTTCCGGTCTCGGTTTCGTCGTCCGCCTGCGCTTCGGCTTCCTCAGTCGCCGGTGCCTCGTCTGTCATCGTATCGGATGCATCGGTTGCGTCGCCAGCGGGCACTTCAGCCTCTTCTTCAGCCGGCGGGGCAACGTCAAGCGAAAGCGG
>JBCCRB010000367.1:0-3372 GCA_039208465.1 Pseudomonadota bacterium | reverse complement strand
GTTTCGGGCGGCAGATTTTTCTGCAGTGATTGTGGGCACGGGATTGGAAGAGACTGTTTAAGGCTCGGCTTTTGCCCGTTGCAAGGCAGCGCCCAACAGTAGAAATACGAACCAAACAATTCCTGGAATAAGCCCGAAGAGGACGTACATTGGCATTTCGTAGAACGCTTCATTAATTCCACCTTGAGGAATGTTTCTCGTGAGCTCAAAAACAATCAACCCCATCCATGCGGCTAGGGTAGCAATACCGTAAATAGTCCATGCATTCATCCCGAAGCGTGGCGAGTTCAGTGCGCAAAGAACAACACTTGGGAAGTAAAAGACTCCCCAACCAGCGAAAGCCTTGGACAGTTTCACCCACACGACATTCAAATCATCGAAGAGACCGTTTGCGTTTATTGCAAAAGCAACACACGCCAACCAGAAGGCAAAAGATGAGAGATACAGCCACTTTTTCATAGTTCAGTATGACTGGAACACTGTTAAAAAAGCTAGCAAACTCTCTGGTACGTGATCAGGGCACTTTTGCCATACGTAAAGTGATAACGCTGGTAATCGTAGTACCACAAACCTAAATGGGACCGATGACTGAAGTTCAGGCTGACAATCCAGGTGCGCAAAAAAAACGCGAGAATGCAGGGCTCAAGCTCGCTCTCGAGTTCGGGCCTCTGATCGCGTTCTTTTTTGCCAATGCGCGCGGTGAGTGGATCGTTTCACAATTCCCGTCGCTTGAAAGTCTGGGTGGGCCGATTTTTGTTGCGACGGCAGTGTTTATGGTGGCAACGGCCATCGCGCTAACTTTGTCCTGGATTTTGACACGAACGATCCCGCGGATGCCGTTGATCTCCGGTGTTTTTGTCTTTGTCTTCGGCGCGCTTACGCTTTGGCTTCAGGATGATCTTTTCATCAAGCTCAAGCCGACCTTGGTAAACACGCTTTTCGGCACCCTATTGTTGGTGGCATGGTACGGTTTCAAAACGTCCCTTCTAAAATATGTCTTTGATTCTGCCTTCCAGATTGATGAGGAAGGTTGGGCGAAGCTGACGGTTCGCTGGGGCTTTTTCTTTTTCTTCCTTGCGCTTCTCAATGAAGTTGTCTGGCGCAATTTCTCGACCGATTTGTGGGTCGCCTTCAAGGTATGGGGCACAATGCCGATCACCATAGCCTTCACCATGTCTCAGGTGCCACTGTTGATGCGGCACTCAACAGAAGAAGACGAGGAAGCCGAAAGCGAGGCCTGACGCTTGCCCGTCTTCGGGTGGCTGGCTAAGTAAAGCTGCCAAACGGGACGCTTTCAGGCATGGATTCCATTTTACAACTGGCGGCAGCGAACCTGCTGTCGCCGCCGGTGCTTTTTTTCATTCTGGGTTTTTTGGGATCGGTCGCCGGGTCGCAGCTCACCTTGCCCGAGGCGATGGCCAAAACGCTGTCCATCTATCTGATGCTGGCGATCGGTTTCAAAGGCGGCGTGGCGCTTTCGCAGGAAGGTTTTACCACTGCTTTGTTGCTGGCGCTGTTGGCGGGCACCGTTTTGTCAGCGCTTATTCCCCTGATCGCTTTTTTCATACTCCGTCTGATTTCCGATTTGCCGCGTTATGAGCTTGCGGCGGTCGCCGCGCACTACGGCTCAATTTCCATCGTTACTTTTGTGGCGGCGACACAAGCCGCGCGGGCCATCGGCTTGATGCCGGAAGGTTTCATGGTCGCCGTTGCCGCGGCGATGGAAACGCCGGCCATTCTGGTGGCGCTTTATCTGGCGCGCTCATCGGCGGAACGCCAGGGTGCTTCTGAGGCTGATAAGGGCAGCCTGATGCATGAGGTTTTTCTAAATTCTTCGGTTGTTGTGCTGATGGGCGCCTTTGTGATCGGTGCCCTGACGGGTGAAGAAGGTATGCAAGCGGTCGATGGTTTTATCAATGTACCGTTCACTGGAATTCTCTGCCTGTTTTTGCTGGACATGGGCGCAGTGGCCGGTCGTGGCATGGCGCAGGCGCGCGGCGTTCTGACATGGCGGCTGGTCGCTTTTGGCCTGATCATGCCTTTCATTGGTGCGGCGGTTGCGATCCCGTTTGCGGTTGTTGCCGGATTGAGTGCCGGTGGTGCTGCGTTGCTCCTAACGCTGTCGGCCAGCGCGTCCTATATCGCGGTGCCGGCCGCGATGCGTTTGGCGTTACCGGAAGCACGCCCGTCAATTTACCTGTCCTTGTCGTTGGGCGTAACATTTCCGATGAATTTGACGATCGGTATTCCAAGTTATGCGGCAATCGCGCAAGCTGTTGTGGGAGGTTAGGCAGCCATGGAAACTCATGCCAAGAAACAGATGACGATCATTTGCGAAGTGCCGGTTGTCGGGCGAATGACACGCGCGCTCGATCGGGTGGGGGTAACCGGCTATACAGTTTTTAACGCCCATGCCGGCAAGGGATCGGCCGGCTCCTGGGATGAAGACCGCATGATCGGCGATACCGGGCGGATGGTGATGATTGTCTCGGTCATGTCAGCGGAGCATGCCGAACAAGCGACCGATGAGATTTACAAGGTTATCGACCCGCAGATGGGCATCGTCACCGTGGGGGATGTGTTCGTCCTGAGGCCAGAACGCTTTTAGCGGTTCGCCAAAAGGCGCGATTGAAGAAATGCGCGTGCCTCCCTTAGAAAGCCATCTATGCGCACGTTTCCGCTCAAATTATTGGATGGATATAAGGGTTTTCGCTCGGCGGTGTCCAACAAGGGGACCTATGAGCCTGGCCGCTTGGCGCGCGAGGGGCAAAACCCGGACATTATGGTTGTTGCCTGTTGCGATAGCCGTGTGACGCCCGAACTGATTTTTTCAGCCGACCCCGGCTCGCTTTTCGTGGTGCGTAACATCGCCAACATCATCCCGCCGCATGTCGATGACGGGCGCAATATGTCAACGGCGGCGGCGCTGGAATTTGCTGTTCAGGCGCTGCGCGTGAAACATATCGTTATCCTTGGGCATGCCCATTGCGGCGGTATTCGAGCTGCGGTCGACGGCGCGGCGCAAAACGCGCTGAGCGAGCATGATTATTTAGGGCGTTGGATCGGCCTTTTGGGCACTCAGGTGATGGAGGATGCCAATTTGCATGCCCATGACCATGATTGTGATCCAGTCCCGGCCGCCGGCCATGATGATGTGGCAACGCGCAAATATCGCGCGGTCGAGGAGGCGGGCATTCGCGCGTCGCTTGAAAATTTGCGGAGCTTTTCCTGCGTGCGCCAAGCGCTGGCTGAAGGCACGCTTTCGCTGCATGGTGCCTGGTTCGACATTGAAAAAGGCGAATTGTGGGTGATGGACGGGCCCAGCGGTGAGTTCCACTGGACCGACGGCATAGATTTCCGCTGATTATTTGG
>JBCCRB010000366.1:0-3378 GCA_039208465.1 Pseudomonadota bacterium | reverse complement strand
GCAGGTTCAGGATCAACAAGACCAGATTGCCCAGATACATTGAGATGATAACTGCCCAGAAAATCTGCGGGTTGTCGATCATCAGACGCGGCCCCGGCGACACGTTCAGCGCGATCAAAGCGCCAAGCAGGATCGCCGTGGTGCCCGACCCGGGGATGCCCAGCGTCAGAAGCGGAACGAACGACCCCGTGCAGGCCGCGTTATTGGCCGACTCCGGTGCGGCGAGACCTTTGACGGACCCTTTGCCAAATTTCTCCTGCTCTTCCTTGGTCGCCAGATTGCGCTCCACTGCATAGCCAAGAAAGGACGCAATCGTCGCGCCTGCACCCGGCAGAACGCCGATCAGAAAGCCCTGAATGGACTGGCGCCCGATCACGGGGGCGATGGATTTGGCTTCCTCGCGCGTGATCCGCAAGTCTTTGATCTCGCCAGTACCGCCAGCCTGTTTCGACCGGTTGGGATCCAGCACAAGATAGATCGCTTCAGGCAGGGCAAACATCGCCATCGCCAGCGTGATGAAGCCAAAGCCTGATTGCAAATCAAGGATGCCGCCGGTGAAACGCGGCATGTTGAACAGCACGCCTTCGCCCACCGTTCCAAGGGCAAGACCAAGGAAGGTCATCAACAGCGCCTTGAACACCTGGCCCGTCCCGGCAAAGGCGGCGATGGCCGACAGCCCCACAACCATCAGCGCAAAGTATTCCGACGAATGGAACAACAACGCGACGCTCGCCAGCATCGGTGCAAAGAACAAAAGAAGGATCGCACCCACCGTGCCACCTGCGAACGACGAAATCGCTGCCACGGTCAGCGCCTTGCCGGCCTTGCCCTGGCGGGTCAGCGGGTAGCCATCAAAACTGGTCGCCACGGTTGAAGCTACACCCGGCGCATTGATTAGGATTGACGACGTCGAGCCGCCGAACACCGCGCCGTAATAGACGCCCGCCAAAAGGATCAGGGCAGCGGAAGGATCGCCGATGGTCACCGCAATCGGGATCATGATCGCTATGATCGACATCGGGCCAAGACCCGGCAACATCCCGATAAATGTACCGATCAGGCAGCCCCCAATGACCATGGCAAGGTTTTGAATAGACAGGGCCGTTGTGAGGCCGATCATAAGACCTTCGAGCATGACAAACCTCCCCTAAAAGAACGCCGGAAGCGGCCTGAGAAAAATTCCGAGCACGACGTTGACCAGATACCAGACACCGCCCGCCGCGATGGCCGACACAAGCGCGATGATCAGGTAGCGCCGCTCGCCCAAGATCATGCTGCCGATGGCCAGAAACAAAAACGTCGCCGCCAGAAACCCGATGGGACGCAAGACCAGCGCGTACACAACCATCAGCCAAAGCAAGATGAGCGCTTGGCCAATCTTGTAGTCGCCAAGCCTTTTATAGTTGATGTCTGCCGCGTCGGGGTCCGGCGATTTCTCGAACCCCGAAAGCACGACCAGCGCTGCGATTGTGCCGCCCACGGCCAGAACTTTCGGAAAACTCGACGGCCAGATCGGGTTTCGCTGCATGATGGGCGGCAAAAGATCGTCCATCATGAAAAAGGCCGTGTATCCGTAAATGGCAAAGGCCAAGAGCAGGAAGAACGCGATCCATCTATCGAGTGCCATGGTTCAGTGCTCCTCCGACTGAAGCGAGAATTTTAGATTGAGCTTTGGTTACGTGTCACCCAGAGCCACACGAACCGGTGGTTGACAGATTTAAGCTCAGTCGCCGCGCAGCACACGAGAACCATCACCCTGTCGAGCCCAATGAAAACGGTGTTGACCGGCCCACTGTCTCAGCAGGCCGGCCGCATCAAACGCGTCTTAGAGGAAGCCCAGCTTCTTCATCAGATCGCCGATGACCTTTTCCTGATCTTCAAGGAAGGTTTCGAACTCAGCACCCGGATTGTGGATGTTCGCCCAACCATTGCGGGCGCGCACGGCTTCCCATTCGGGGGTGTCGTACATCTTGTCGATGGCGTCTTTGTACATCGCCAGCTTGTCATCCGGCAGGCCGGGGGCCGCGAAAAACCCGCGCCAGTTCACAAAGGTGGTATCGATGCCCTGTTCCATCATGGTGGGGGCATCAGGGGCCGCGTCAACACGCTCTTCAGACGTGACGCCGATGATTTTCACCTCTCCCGCATTGGCCAGTTCGACCGCTTCGGAAAAGCCTGTCGACAGGGCCTTGATCTCGCCCGAGAGCAGGGCGGCCATGGCCTGACCACCCCCGTCATAGGCCAAATACTTCACGCCAACCGGGTCCTGGCCAGCCGCTTCCATGACCATGGCAGCCACAAGGTGATCCATACCGCCTGGGACTGAACCACCGCCAACAGCGGTGCCGTTCGGATCCGCCGCGTAAGCCGCAACGAGGTCTTCCATCGAGTTGATCGGGCTGTCTTTGCTGACAGCGATTGCCGCGTAGTCACCAATGGTGCCCGACACCAGCGTCAGGTCACGGAAGCTTTGCGGGAACACGCCGGTTAGTGAACGGATCACAATGGGCGTCGAATTGACCATCAGCGTGCCGTGGTTGCTTTCGGCGTTCTCGATCAGATAGGCAATCGCCTTGCCGCCGCCGCCGCCAGACATGTTTTCATACGACGCAGAGCCGACAAGACCGGCCCCTGTCAGCGCCTCGCCTGTGCCGCGCGCGGTTCCATCCCAGCCGCCGCCAGCGCCACCCGGGATCAAAAAGTGGATGCTGTCGACGACCTGATGACCATCCGCATGGACGGGCCCGGCAACCATCATGGCCGCCGCTGTCGCGGCAATCGCCGCGCGTCGTGTAAAGTTGAATACTGTCATTTTTTGGTTTCCTCCCATTATGATCAGTCTTGGCATTGCCTTTTGCAGGCTCCGCGGTTCATCCAAGACAAGAACGCTGTCCTCGTCGCAGGTGATGCATTGCTCCTCCTCAAAGAGCATATTTTCAAACGCAACGGGCACTTCCCATGCGCCGATGCCGTGTTTCGTTCCGCGTTCGTACGCCGTACCCAGGGTCTCGATCCAATGCTCCAACCTGGCTAAGACACCGGCGTTTCCTAGCGCGCCTTCGGTGACGATACCTGACCAGCCGCGTTCCACAAGCAAATCTACGTTTAAATCCCCTCGCATCGCGCTTCGCACCACCCTGTTGCCGTCAAGACGGTGACCGCGCCTTTGCCGGGATGTCTTTCCTCGGAAGGCTCGGCAACACTCCGAAAACGTCTGCATTAAAGTGCGCGATGATGTAACCACAAAGAAGATGACGGGTTTTATGGCGGCGGTGTTCAGCTATGCGGCTTTTGGGAATTGCAGTGTCACTGGTGCTTTGCTTGGGGATTAAACCTCTGATAGCACAGGATTTTGATTCCGGTCTGCGCGCCTACGCT
>JBCCRB010000365.1:0-3386 GCA_039208465.1 Pseudomonadota bacterium | reverse complement strand
GATAATCGGCCAAAGTCGGCTCTCGCAAAAAGATCCGTTCGCCCTCAATCGGGACAACGCCTTTTGTCCGCCCGGGAAACGCAAACAAAAATCACTACTCCATGGTTCGAGGGTCGGTTGGCCTACGAATTAACCGCTTTTTGCACATGCGCATCCATGCCGGTTACAAGATTTGCGACAAATGTTTCACGCGACATCAATTTGTCCACCGGCCCCACGGCCGCAATGGTCGGCGCATTGCTGGTAAACATCCGCTGCGCCAAATCCGCAAGGCGCTCAATCGTCAACGCATCAAGCCGTTCCAGAAACTCCTCGCTGGCAATCGGCCGTCCAAACAACAGGATTTGCCGCGCAATCTGACCGGCACGCGCCGGCGGATTTTCCGCTGACATCATCAGGCTGGCGCGAAACTGCGCGCGGGCGCGGTCCAGTTCCTTTTGCTGCAAACTGTTGGGCACCTTTTGCAATTCGCCAATGACGAGATCCGTCAGCGCGGGCACATCATCCGGCTCGGTCGCGGCGTGAATGCCGAAAATGTCGGAATCAGAAAAGCTCCAGTGGAAAGCGTAGATCGAATAGCAAAGCCCGTGCTTTTCCCGCACTTCCTGGAACAGCCGCGAAGACATGCCGCCGCCAAGCAGCATGGCCAGCACCTGCGAGGCATAATAATCGCGCATGTGATAGGCCCGGCCTTCAAAGCCGAACACCAATTGCGCGTCCTGCAAGTCTTTGACGATCCGGCAATCACCGCTGGAATACGTCGCCGGTCGCGACAGGCCTGTCACGTCAACGGACGCTGGCAGGTCAGCAAATGCCTTCTCGATCATCGCAACGAACGCGTCATGATCGACCGCACCGGTCGCGCACATCACCATCCGCTCGCCGCAATATTCACGCTGTATATAGGCGCGGATCATCTCCGGGGTGAAGGACTTGATCGTCTCGCGCGTGCCCAAAATAGGCCGGCCGACCGGCTGGCCGGCAAAAGCGGTCTCCGTAAAGCAATCAAACACCAGATCATCGGGCGTATCGTTCGCCGCGCCCAACTCCTGCAGCACTACATGCTTTTCGCGTTCCAACTCAGTCGGATCGAACAGCGAATTTTGCAAAATGTCGGACAGAATATCCACGGCAAGCGGCAAATCGTTCTTCAGCACCCGCACAAAATAGGAGGTCGTTTCAACGCTGGTGGCTGCATTAATGTCGCCACCGACATTCTCGATCGCCTCGGCGATATCGCGCGCCGTGCGGCTGGTCGTGCCCTTAAAGGCCATATGTTCCAGCATGTGCGCGATGCCATGCTCATGTTCCAATTCGTTGCGTGTGCCGGCTTTGATCCAAACACCCACCGAGACGCTTTCAACAAAGTCGAATTTCTGTGTGGCAACCGTAATGCCGTTGGCGAGTGTCGTGGTTTGTACGCCCATACAGACTCCCTACCTCCCTTTGCGCTTTCAACCTATTGGTTGGCGCGCGTGTGCTCAAGGATATGACCTTCCACGATTTTCAAGTCGTTGGAAAGTGGCACATAATGTTCTTTGCGTTCCATCAGGTCGCCGAGCCATTCCGGCAGGGCGGGGAATACGCCGCTCGCCGCTTCGACCGCGTCCGGAAATTTAGCCGGATGCGCCGTGCCCAAAATGACCATCGGGGTCGCCTGTGTTTTCTCAATTTGCCCGACATGGACAGCCGTGGCCGTATGCGGATCTAAAAGGTAGCCGTTATCGGTGTGCTTTGCGGCAATCACCGCTGTGACCGTGTCGACATCACAGCGCCCGGCGGAAAAGCTCTCCCGCATCTCGGCAAGCGCTTTGTCGGCGATCGTAAAGGAACCCTGCTGCTTCAACCCGTCCATCGCGTTGCGAACAGCCTGCGCATCGCGTCCATGACACTCAAACAGCAATCGTTCAAAGTTGGAGGAAACCTGGATATCCATGGAAGGGGAGGTGGTTTTGACCACGCCGCGCTTTTCATAAGTGCCGGTTTGCAGCGTGCGCGCCAAAATATCATTATCGTTGGTGGCAATCACCAATTTATCAATCGGCAGCCCCATCTGTTTGGCCACATAGCCAGCAAAAATGTCGCCGAAATTGCCGGTCGGGACACAGAACGAAACCTTGCGTTCAGGCGCGCCCAGCGAGACGGCGGTCGTAAAATAATAGACCACTTGCGCCATGATGCGCGCCCAGTTGATTGAATTGACGCCCGACAGCTTGACCGCATCGCGGAACGCGGTGTGGTTGAACATGTCTTTGACCAACGCCTGGCAATCATCAAAATTGCCCTCAACGGCCAGCGCGTGAATGTTCGCCGATGCATTGGTCGTCATCTGCCGGCGTTGCACCGGCGAAACGCGCCCATCGGGAAACAGGATGAACATGTCCGTGCGTTCACGACCGGCAAAAGCGTCAATCGCCGCACCGCCCGTGTCACCGGATGTCGCACCGACGATCGTTGCCCGTTCATTGCGCTCAATCAGAATGTGGTCCATCAGCCGTGCAATCAGCTGCATCGCCACATCTTTAAAGGCGAGGGTCGGCCCGTGAAAAAGCTCCATCACAAACAAATCCGCGTCGATTTGTACCAAAGGGCACACCGCGTCATGGCGGAAAGTTGCGTAGGCTTCGCGCACGATTTCTTCAAACACAGACCGGTCAATCTCGTTGCCGGTAAAAGGCCACATCACCTCGATCGCGATGTCGGCATAGGATTTGCCGCGCATCGCCCGGATGTCATCGGCTGATAGCTGTGGATAGGTTTCAGGCAGGTACAGGCCGCCATCACTTGCCAGCCCGGCAAGAACCGTGTCGCGAAATCCGAGCGCGGGCGCTTGTCCGCGGGTGCTTACATATTTCACGGTCGTTATTCCGTCCTACGTGCAAAAACCGAAGTGCACGCTTGAGGTTGCACAAATTCCGGCGGAGCCTTATCGAAAACAAGCGGGCGCGAAAACCCCGGGCGGGTTGTAAATCGCCATTGCATTAAAACATGATGTGACCCAATTCATCTCGTACGGGCGGCGGTCGCATTAAGGGAGCTAGTCTTGCAGACAGCAAAACGCACATTTTCGGTTTTGAAATTCGCAATGCTGGGCGGTCTCGCGCTGGCGGTCACCGCTTGTCAGACCGGGTCGCCAGAGGCCGTGCTCAATGTCGATGATGCCGTAACGGAAGCTGATTTGCGCGCCTATTGCCCACGCCCCTCTTTGCTGGAAGGCACGGCGATCCTGCGTGAATACACTGAAGGCAACGACGGTAACCCCGAAGAAGTCGTCTATCAGGCCGCGATCACCGATGTGACCCGGTCCTGCCGCTACCGCAATGGCCAGCTTTTCATGCAGGTTGCAGCCGCCGGGCGCGTCCTGAACGGACCGAAAGGGACGGGCG
>JBCCRB010000364.1:0-3402 GCA_039208465.1 Pseudomonadota bacterium | reverse complement strand
TGCAAATGAAAAAGCTGGAGAATCTGGTTGGCGCGCCTGTATTTCAACGTGCCGAGGGTGCCATGCGCCTGTCCGCTGTTGGCGAACGTTTGATGCCGCATGCGCACCGCATTGTGCAGGCAAACGATACCGCCATTGCCGAAATGCAAAGCCCGGATATCGAGGGGGTGGTCCGCGTCGGGATTTGTCTGGAGAATGCCGAAACCCGCATGCCGGAAATTCTGGCCGGATTTTCACAAGCACATTCCGGCGCCACTGTTGAGATTGTCTCCGGCGATGCACAGGATTTGGCTGCGATGCTGACCAAAGACGAGCTGGATGTTGCCATTCTGACGGTCGGCGGTGGTGCACCACCCAAAGAAGGAGACCGGTTGCTACATGAGCAACCTTTGGTTTGGGCCACCCATAGAAACGGGCATCGAGACAAGGAGCGGCCCTTGCGTCTGGCGGTCGCATCTGTGGGTTGCCCATGGCGCCTTGCCGCGCTCGACGCTTTGAAACACGCCGGCATTCCCTATCGGATCGCCTATCTTTCAAATGTATCGGAATCGCAGCTTGCAGCGGTTCGGGCGGATCTTGCGGTGGCGGCATTACCGCTGAGCCGTATAACCAACTGCAATCAACCCATCTGCGTGAACGAGGTCCTGCCCAAGCTCCCCTATACGCAAATCATTCTGCGAACCTCCGTCAACCCGGGCGAAAACGCCAAAGCACTGGCGGCACAAGTGCTCTCGGCCTTTAACCGGCCACCTTAGGGCAAACTGTTCAATATTGCGGATCTGCGATCCAAGGTTTGTAAACACGCTGCAGGCTTGGCCGTTGCAGCACTTTGTCAGCGATGCGCTTGGCATTTGGAAATTCGGACATGCTCGGGTGCCCTTTGGCCGTGCGCAACCACGTCGTGAGCATGAAAAGATAAATGTCGGCCGCGCTAAACTGGCTGCCAAGCACCCATTCCTTGTCACCGATTTGATCGTCGATCACCGTCCAGGTTTCTCTTAGTCGTCGGTTGCCCCGCCGCTGCGCGCTTGCTTCATCGCAGGATGTGTCAACAAAACGGTCCGGGTAGTACGTCAGCTGAAAAGCGTTCTGAACCGAGTTGGAGAAGTAGACCAGCGTTTGCAGATACGTTGCGCGTGCCTCGTCACTGATGGCCGGCGCCAGACCGGCCTCGGGATGCCGGTCGCACAGAAACACTGTGATCGCCGCGCATTCATACATTGCGCCATCGTCCCATAGCAAAACCGGCACCCAGCCATTGGGATTGACGGCCAGTTGCTCGGGCGGACGCGACTCGTCCATCTTCACTGATGTCTCAATAAGCTCATACGGCGCGCCGATTTCTTCCAGCAAAACGCGGACGCCCATCGAGGCACTCTTGAGTGCGTAAAACAGTTTATACATCCCTGTGATCCCCTAATAGGTCCATGTTTCGGTATACGGCCTGATTTCGACTTCGTTGCTGCAGGCCCCTTTGGGCTGTTGAAATGTCAGCCAATAGGTTTCAGCAACATCTTTGGGGTCCGCCAAGTTCGCCTGATCGCGGGTCGTGCCATAGATCCCGTGCATGATCGGCACGTCAAGATCGCAATCAAGGCGCATGTGCACGATATGAACCCCGTCTTTGGCATAGGCTTTTGTCAGGCTCTGCGACAGCGCGCGAAGGCCGAACTTCCCGATTGCATAGATCGGATGCGTGGCCGAGCCCCGAAATGCCGCCGTTGCGCTTGAGAAAAAGATCGTGCCGCGCCCGCGTGCGCGCATCGCTGGCAACACCGCCTTGGCAGCAGCAAAGGCCCCTGACACCTCCAGGCGGAAGGTGTCTTCCAGCATGCCATAACTCATATCCAACGGTTCGCATGCCGTGAACGCGCCCCTGACATTGTAGATCAGCACGTCAATCGGACCAGCGTCCGCCGACAGAGCCAAGAGCGCCCGCTCGAGGGAGGCAGGCTCGGTTGCGTCGGCGCTTTGATGCCAGATCTGAGTGGTTGGCCGCGCCGCAAGTGCTGCCTTTCGTGCTGCCTCGGCGCTGTTTTCTGATCGAGAGAGCAGTGCAATGTCAAACCCACCGCGTGCAAACCTTTCCGCCAATGCCGCACCAAGCCCTTGGCCCGCGCCGACAATGGCGCAGATGCCGGGGCGTTCAGTTGCCTCAGGCAAGGCAGAGCCCGATGTACAATCGTGGCCCATCCCTCATCTTCCCATCCTGTCTGCAATGGCGACAATGCGGTACATGTCGCGCAACACCGGTTTTTCGATCAGTTTTCCGTCGATCACAACAAGGCCGGTATCGGCTGCTTCGAACTCGGCAATGATGCGGCGAGCACGAGCGATCTGCGCCTCGGTCGGTGTGAAGACTTCGTTGAGCGCGGCGATCTGTTTTGGGTGAACCGAGCCTTTGCCCGCAAACCCCAGATCGCGCACTTTCTCGGCTTCAACACGCATCCCATCCGGATCGTCGAGATTAAGAAATGGCACATCTATCACATCAAGGCCCGCCGCTGCCGAGGCGTGCACTACGCGGCTTCGCGCATAGATCATCGATTCAAAGCTGTTTTGGCATCGCAGTTCGGCGGCCATATCCACGCCCCCAAAAAACATCGCGTCGATCCGATCCGAGCATTTGGCGATCTCGAACGCCGCCTCCAGCCCCTCGTTCGTTTCGATGATGACATGCAGGCGGGTGGTATGACCCGCTTCGGTCAGAAGCTGGTCCAGAATGACCACCTCGTCTGATGCGCGCACCTTGGGCATCATCAGCGCGGGCGGCGGGGTGTCGGTGGTCAGGATGGCCTGCACGTCCTCGATCCCGAACCGCTCACGCATGGAATTGATCCGAACGATGCGCTCCAAACCGTCATCGGCCGGCGGCTGTTCGAACAGGGAAAGGGCCTTTTGGCGCGCCTCGGCTTTGTCCTTGGGCGCAATCCCGTCTTCCAGCTCGACACAGACGATATCCGCCCCAGACGCCAGCGCCTTGGGATACATATCGGGCCGCAGCCCCGGTGTGAAAATAAAGCTCCGGCGGGGGCGCGGGATGCGTGCAGTCGTTGTCATCACTTCCTTCCTGTCAGCCAGTTCCGGTTAGGTGATCCCATGTAGGGTTTTTGTTTCAAGATAGTCTTCCAATCCCATCAAACCGCCTTCGCGACCATTGCCGGACTGTTTGTAGCCACCAAAGGGCGAGCCATAGTTGAATCCCCCGCCGTTGATGTGAATAGCACCGGCGCGGAGGCGGGAAGAGACGCGCTCCGCGCGGGCCGGACTGCCCGTCTGAACATAGGCGGCAAGCCCGTATGGCGTGTCGTTGGCTATGTCGACGGCATCGTCTTCGTCGTCGTAGGGAATCAGCACAAGCACGGGCCCGAAGATCTCCTCGCGCGCGATGGTCATGTCATT
>JBCCRB010000363.1:0-3414 GCA_039208465.1 Pseudomonadota bacterium | reverse complement strand
GTCGACAGCCGGATCGGGCCTTTGGACCGGTCGCGCGGTTTTGTGTTTGGCGCGGCGCGCGGCATCATCGTGGTTGCAGTCGGCATCTGGTTCGCCGATTTCTTTGTCGGTGACCGCGAGATTGCCTGGATCGACGATGCCAAGTCCAAACCGTTTTTGACGACGGTTGCCGACAGTCTGCGCAACATGCTGCCGGAAAATCTCGACAGCGTTCTGACCGGCGAAGAAGGGACTGAAACCTGATGAACGACGGCCCGCCCCTTTCCCTCGCTGACAGTGACTTTAACCTCGATGATGACACACTGCATGAAGAGTGCGGTGTGTTTGGCATTTTGGGCCATGATGATGCAGCCGCGCTGACCGCGCTGGGATTGCACGCTCTACAGCATCGTGGCCAAGAGGCGGCGGGGATCGTCTCGTTTGACGGGCGCCAATTCCGGTCCGAACGGCGGATGGGGTTGATCGGTGATCATTACACCGACCCAAAAACGATCGAGCGCCTTTCGGGCGATATGGCGATCGGGCATGTGCGCTATTCAACGACCGGCGAAACAATTCTGCGCAATGTGCAGCCGCTGTTTGCTGAGTTGAACGAGGGCGGCATTGCGATCGCCCATAATGGCAATTTCACCAACGGGCTGGCGCTACGGCGCAAACTGATCTCGGAAGGCGCGATCTGTCAGTCGACATCGGACACAGAGGTCGTGCTGCATCTGATCGCGAAATCGCGCCACGCTTCATCCGCTGACCGTTTTGCCGATGCAATTTCAAAGATCGAAGGCGGCTATTCGATGGTGGCGCTGACCCGCACAAAGCTGATCGGCGCGCGCGATATAACGGGTATTCGCCCGCTGGTGCTGGGTGAATTGAACGGCATGCCGATCTTTTGCTCGGAAACCTGCGCGCTAGACATTATTGGCGCTACCTATATTCGTGATGTCGAAAACGGTGAGATCGTCATCTGCGAAAAGCAGCTCGACGGCTCGATCTCGATTGAAAGCCGCAAGGCGCCAAACCCGCAAAAAGAGCGGCTGTGCCTGTTTGAATATGTGTACTTTGCCCGGCCCGACTCGGTGGTCGGCGGCCGCAATGTCTATGAAACCCGCAAGGGCATGGGCTTTAATCTGGCTAAGGAAGCGCCGGCAGAGGCCGATGTCGTGGTGCCCGTGCCCGATGGCGGCACACCGGCGGCCATTGGCTATGCGCAGCAAAGCGGCATTCCCTTCGAATTGGGGATCATCCGGAACCATTATGTTGGACGCACCTTTATCGAGCCGACGCAGCAGATCCGTGCCTTTGGGGTGAAGCTGAAGCATTCGGCGAACCGGCAGGTGGTTGAGGGCAAGCGGATTGTACTGGTCGATGATTCCATTGTGCGCGGCACGACGTCAGTGAAGATCGTGCAGATGATGCGCGAAGCCGGGGCAGTTGAAGTACACCTACGTGTCGCCAGCCCGATGATCCATTACCCGGACTTTTACGGCATCGATACGCCTGATCGGGACAAGCTGATCGCCAATCAGCATGACAGCCTGGCGTCCATGTGCCGGCAAATCGGCGCGGATTCGCTGCAGTTTTTGTCCATCGACGGCCTTTATCGTGCGGTTGGCGGCGAGCCTCGCAATGACCAGAGCCCGCAATTCACCGATCACTATTTCACCGGTGACTACCCGACGCGCCTGGTGGATCGCGATGGCCAGGACAATGTGCGCAAGCTATCCATGCTGGCGTCCTCCAACTAAGAATTGTTGAGCAGACATGGCTGATATTCCAGACCTTTCAGGCCGCATCGCCTTGGTGACCGGCGCCTCGCGCGGTATTGGATACCAGATCGCGCTGCAAATGGCGCAAGCCGGGGCGCATGTGATTGCGGTCGCCCGCACGGTGGGCGGGCTTGAAGATCTTGACGATGCGATCAAGGAAAGCGGTGGCCAGGCGACCCTTGTACCGCTTGATGTGACCGATTTTGACGCGATTGACCGTTTGGGCGCAGCACTCCATGAGCGGTTCGGGCGTTTGGATATTCTCGTTCTCAATGCAGGGATCCTTGGCACGATCACGCCGATCCATCAGGAAAAACCGAAGACGTTTGAGCAGGTCATGGCGATCAATGTCACCGCCAATTGGCGGATGATCCGGTCGTTTGATCCACTTTTGCGCGCATCTGACGGCGCACGCATTATCGGCGTGTCGTCCAGCGTTGCGCATAAGGTCAAACCCTTTTGGGGGCCTTATTCTGCATCGAAGGCCGCGTTTGAAAGCCTGATGCGGATGTGGGCAGCCGAGACCGCCAAGACCGCCATGCGGATCAATTGCGTCAATCCGGGCGGCACACGCACCCATATGCGCGCGCAGGCCATGCCGGGCGAAGATCCGGCCAGTTTGCAGACGGCGGCGGAAGCGGCGGCGAAAATTCTGCCGCTGGCCGATGCGGCGGTAACCCGTTCCGGCGAGATTTTTGATCTGCCGACAGGCCAGTGGATGCAAAGCGCCCTACCCGTCGCCAGCGATTAAAGGGTGCGTGTGCGCCACGCCGTTGCCAACAGCGTGCCGGCAAACAGTGCCACGACACCCACGCTGAACGGATAGGCATCAAGCCCCGGAATGAGCGCGTAGAGCGCCGGCCAAAGCAGCAAGAGCAGCAGCACGCCTTTCAAGCCGTTTTGCTGAGCTGTGCCTGGATGCAGAAACAGCATCACCGCGAGCGGCACAAAGAGCGTGTGGTCATAGATCATATTATGCGGTGCGATCACGAACGAGGCTGTGACGGCAAATGACAGGCGCAGCGCGAAAGGCACCCCCATTGTGCGCATCGCAACCATCGCGGCCAATGCCGCTGCCATGATCGTGACCAGCACGATCGATCGGGCAGCTTCGAGCCCAAAAAAGCGCAGGAACCCGTCCACATTGCCCATTTTGGCGAACAGGTGAAACTGGTCCGCATGGTTTTGCGCATAGCCGGTTGCAACCGATGCAAACATCGCCTGCCAAGGCCCTACCCCATAGGCAAGAAGCGACAGGATGACGAGAAATCCGGTCGTTGCCGCAGCACTGGCAAAAACCGTCCAGCGGCGTTCGATGAGCAGAAACAGCGGCAGCAAGGCCCAAAGATGCGGTTTCAAAGTCAAAAAGCCGATAGCGACACCGGCCATAACGGCACCACTACGATCATTGCGGCGCAGACCGGTCATCGCAAAGCCAAGAAGTGCAGCCACCAGGAAACCGGTCTGTCCGGCGTGCGAGTGAAATGCGATGGCTGGCGCTGCCAGCACGATCACCCATTGAACCGGGTTTTGCACCCATGGCCGCATCGACCACGCAAAAAGCGCAAATGTGCCGGCCAGCCAGCCAAATCTGACCGCCTGGAACGGTAATGCCGCAAGCGGTTCGTGGATCAGCAGAAAAGTGGGCGGG
>JBCCRB010000362.1:0-3430 GCA_039208465.1 Pseudomonadota bacterium | reverse complement strand
TTTGCCGGTACCCGTCGCGGATGGCGTTTAACTCGTCGTCGGCCTCAAAGGCCTTGATCGCCGCCAATTGCGAGATATCGGGCGGGCAAATGTAAAGGCTCTGTGCCAGGCGTTCCACGGTGCGCACCATGCTTTCAGGCAGGATCATCCACCCGATGCGCCATCCGGTCATGCAATAGAATTTTGAGAACGAATTGATCACCAGGGCATCGTCTGAGAAGCGCAGCGCACACACATCGTCGCCGACATGGTTGAGCCGGTGATAGATTTCGTCCGAAATAAACGTGATGCCTAAGTCCTGGCATGTCGCAATAATGGTTTGAAGATCATCGGCGGCCAAAACGGTGCCGGTCGGATTGGCTGGGCTTGCCAACAAAAGTACATCGATCGGTTTTTCACAATGGGCCGCCTCCAAAGCCGCCACATCAAATCCACCGTCACTGGCTTCCAGTTCCACGCAATCGAGCGACAGTGCTGTCAGAATATTGCGGTAGGCAGGATAGCCCGGCGCGGTAATTGCGACCCGGCCGCCCGGTTCGGTGGTTGCCAAGAAGGCCAGCGAGAAAGCCGCCGATGAGCCTGTAGTGACGGCGATCCGCGAAGACGGCACGTCCAACCCATAGGCCGCGCGGTAATGCTTTGAGATGGCATCGCGCAAATCATCGCGGCCAAGCGCATTGGTGTATCCAATGTTGGCGGACAAGGCAGCGTCGGCTGCTGCTTGGCGGACGGGCAATGGCGCCTGTGCTGACGGCTGGCCGACCGCCAGGGAAATGACGTCCTGTCCCTGCGCTGCCAACCTCGTCGCCATGGCCAGCACGTCCATGGCGTGAAATGGTTCTACGTCGCGTCGATTTTTGGCTATTGGCACTGTGACTGTCACACCTAGTTGACCGCAAAAACGCCCTATTCGTCCTGAAAGCGCTTTTTAATGAGGAAGCAAACGGCTACCACGTGACGTAACCGCTTTACGGGACGAATGAACTTGCGAAACGCCCTACTGTCAATGCTGGTTATGCTTGCCATTGTCCTGATCCAAGTCAGCGACAGCGACGCACAGTCGCGGCGTGTGCCGATCCTGCGCGATGCCGAGATCGAAAAGCTGATGCTCGACTATGCGTTGCCTATAATGAAAGTGGCAGGCGTCAATCCGAGCCGGGTTGATATCGTTCTGGTCAATGACCGGTCCTTCAACGCGTTTGTCTCAGGCCGCAAGATCTTCATCAATGTTGGCGCCATCGTGCAATCTGAGACACCGAACGAATTGATCGGCGTGATCGCCCATGAAATCGCGCACCTGGCCGGCGGGCACCTGGATCGATTGCGTCAGCAGATTGACCGCGCGCAAACAATTGCGATCGTTACCGCCGTCGTTGGCGTCGGTGCGGCCGTAGCAGCTGCCGCCGGGGGCGCGGGCGAAGCCGCTGGCGCCGGTGCCGGTCTTGCTGCCGGCGGCGCCGAGATCGCCCGCCGCGGGCTTTTAGCGTACCAGCGCACCGAGGAGCTGGCCGCAGACCGCGCGGCAGTCGATTACTTGAATGCCACTGGTCAGTCTTCAAAGGGATTGCTGGTCACATTTCAACGTTTCCAGAAGAATTTGGCGCTGCGGTCGACACAGCCCAACCCATACCGGATCAGCCACCCCCTGCCCCGAGAACGCTTGTCGGCGTTGGAAACGCTCGCGCAATCCAGCCCGCATTTCAACACGACAGACCCGGCGGCGCGCATTGAGCGCCATGACCGCGCGCGCGCCAAAATCCTTGCCTATCTGTACGGCGCGAGCGCCACGCAAAACAGTTTTCGCGAGAACGCGAATTCACTCAGCGCGCTTTATGGCGAAGCGATTTCAACGCACCTTTACGCCAATCCGCGCGATGCGGTCGGCAAGATGGATGCGTTGATCCGCAAACGGCCCAATGACCCGTACTTCCATGAAATGAAGGGCGAAATGCTGTTACGCGCACAGGATGTGCCGGGCGCCATTGCCTCGTTCAGCAAAGCGGTTGAGCTGAGCCGCGGCGACGCACCGACCATTCAGGTGGCGCTTGGCCATGCGCTGGTGATGGCCGGCGACCAGCAGAGCCTAAGGCGTGCCGTCGGCGAATTGGAAGTTGCGATCGCCATCGATCCGGTCAATTCGCGCGCTTACCGCCATTTGGCGATGGCCTATGGACGTCTTGGTGAAACGGGCAATGCAGAACTTGCAACCGCGGAAGCCAATTTTCACAATGGGCGGATCAGGGAAGCCAAGACATTTGCCGCGCGTGCCAAGCGCCGATTTGAGCGAAACTCACCGCAATGGTTACGCGCAGACGACATTATGCGTTTTGAATTGCCGCGCAGAAGACGTTAGCGATGCGGTTGCGAGATAAAAACGGGATTTGAAGATGAAAAAGCCTTTCCATCCGCGTGCTTTGCTTGTCGCAGGCGCATTGCTGGCCAGCACCATGACAGCCGGTGCGTTCGATGACGCGCAACGCGCCGAGATCGGCGAGATTGTCCGTGTGTATATTTTGGCCAATCCCGAAGTGCTGATTGAAGTCCAGGAAGCGCTGGAACAACAGATTGCGGCTGAAGAAGAACAGGCCCGCACCGCGCTGATCGCGTCATCTGCCGATGATCTGTTCAACAACCCGGCTGATCCGGTGCTTGGCAATCCGGACGGCGATGTCACGGTGGTCGAGTTTTTTGACTATAATTGCGGCTTCTGCCGCCGGGCGATGGCGGACATGCAGGAGATCATCGAAACGGACCCCAATGTGCGCTTCGTTTTGAAAGAATTTCCGATCCTTGGCCCTGATTCCATTGCCGCGCACCAGGTAGCCCTGGCTTTCAATGCGGTGGCGCCGGAGTTGTATGAGCAGTTTCATACCGAACTGATGGATCTTGATGCGCGCGCATCGGAAGAGACCGCGCTGGAAGTGGCGGTCTCGCTGGGTGTCGATGAAGAGGTGCTAAAACGCTCCATGGCTGACCCGCGCCACTCAAACTCGGTGCAAAATACCTATCAATTGGCTGAAGGATTGGGGATCAGCGGCACGCCATCCTACGTGATCGGCAACAGTCTGGTGCCTGGGGCATTAGGCGTCGACGAGCTCAGAGCCCGGATCGCGCAAGCGCGGACGGCAAATTAGCCAATATCGGTCTTTTTAGGCGGGTTTTTGCCGATTTCATGGGCGCAATGCGCTGAAACACTTGCTGTTTTCAGGTTCGCGCTTTAGGCACGCGCGAAAGTCGAAACATGAAAGTGTGCAATGGCTGGCGCCCTTTTAGTGCTCAATGGTCCCAATTTGAACCTGCTGGGACAGCGGGAACCGGACCGCTATGGCCATGAGACGCTTGAAGCCTTGGAGAAGCGCCTTGTGGCATTTGGCGCCGAACTCGGTTTTGCCGTGACGTGCCTACAGAGCAATCACGAAGGCGCCCTGGT
>JBCCRB010000361.1:0-3432 GCA_039208465.1 Pseudomonadota bacterium | reverse complement strand
GTGCCTTCGGGAACCTTCACCCGCGTTTTGCCGCCGTCCAGTGTGGGCACCTCAAATGAGCCGCCCAATGCAGCCGTGGTCATGGACACAGGCACACGGGCATAGATGTCGGCACCATCACGCTGGAAGAATTCGTGGGGCTTGATGGACAGAAAGATATAAAGATCACCGGATGCGGCACCTTGGGTGCCGGCTTCGCCTTCACCGGCCAGTCGAATGCGTGTTCCGTCTTCAATGCCCTCTGGCACATTGACGGAAAGCGAGCGCGTTTCATGGCGCTTGCCAGTGCCGCCGCAATCGTCGCACGGATCAGTAATGATCTGGCCCCGGCCACCGCATTGCGGGCAGGTCTGTTCAACCGAAAAGAACCCCTGGGCCCGGCGAACACGCCCAGCACCGCCGCACATGGTGCAAGTTGTTGGCTGAGTGCCCGGCTTGGCGCCAGAGCCATCGCACGTGTCACAGCGGATAGAAGTTGGCACTTCTATTTCCGCAGTTTTACCAGCGAAGGCTTCTTCGAGCGTGACCTCCATATTGTATTGAAGGTCGGCGCCACGACCGCGCTGGCTTGGGCCGCGCCGCGAGCGGCCACCCATCATGTCGCCAAAAATATCTTCGAAAATATCGGAGAAGCCACCGGCACCCATGCCAGCACCACCGCCAAAGCCCCCGCCCATGCCGCCGGTGCCACCTTGTTCAAAGGCAGCATGGCCAAACCGGTCATAGGCCGCACGTTTCTGCGGATCTTTGAGAACCTCATAGGCCTCGTTCAGCTCCTTGAACTTGGCCTCAGCGGTCGCATCTCCGGGATTGCGATCAGGATGATATTTCATCGCCTGCTTGCGAAATGCACTTTTCAGCGCCTTCTCATCGGCGCCTTTATCGGCACCTAGCAGTTCGTAATAGTCTGTCTTCGCCATGGTCAGTTTTTCAAGGCCGGTAGATCCGGCGCGCTTTCATGGAGGAAAATTGCGTTCTCACTGGGCTTGGACACGAAACGATAGCCGCCGCGTTCCATGCAGGCCGTCTGCTCGGCTTCTTTGCCGCGCCACATTTCAAGAATGATAAGTGCAGGGCGCACATCGGGAACTTCTTTCCAGAAAGCTTCGAACATGACTTGTTCATGCCCTTCAATGTCCACCTTCACGATGTCGGGTGTGCCTTGATCGAAGGCGCTCAGCAGCCTGGCCAGTGTTGTCATCTGCACCGCAAGCGGCTTGCGGGCCTTTGCGCCATCGAGGGGAATACGGACCTTCCCAAGATTTGAGAAATCCGTTTCCATTTCAATTTCGCCATCGCGATCCGACAGCGCGCAGTCCACCAGAGCCACGGCGTGCAAACCGTTCATTGCTAGGTTCTCAGACAAGCGATTGTGCATATTTGGATTGGGTTCAACGCACAGCCACGAACCAATGTCGGCGCCTGCATTGGCCAGCTCAGCCCAAGCCTGAAGCGTGTACAAGCCAGAGTTGCCCCCAATATCCACGAACCTGACGGGACGACCGAGAGCGCTGGCAACGGAGCGCATCGCTGCAAGCTCCGCCCCATCCACCGGGGCAATCCCATACATGAGATATTTGTCAGTTGTGTTGTCGCGCCCGTAAAGTCGCACCTTGTGACCCCACGGCGCTTTTCGATCCACGGGTTCGTCACGGGCGGCAAGCGCCAGCTTGCGAGAGGCCGATGAAAAGAAGCGTGGGATTGAGGCCAAACCACCCTTACGGCTCGGATATAGTCGTTTGGCGACATCCAATAGAGTGTTGCGCAGACCATCGGGCGCGAACCGACCAAAGGCTCGGTCATCCTTGATGGCTGGATGGGTAAAGTTCATCTGCAATAGACCCCCCGGTCATTGGAGCACTGTCGGATGGACCGATCAGCACCCCGCGCAAAAGCATAAGGCGGAGCCAGATACTGGCCCCGCCTTATCAATTGCGAACGGATCAGGCCGACTTCTTCTTGTCGTCTTCGTCGATTTCTTCGAAATCGGCATCAACGATTTCGTCATCATCGTCAGAAGCATCGGCGGCGTCTGCGGCAGCATCAGCCGCCGCTTCTTGGGCAGCCTGCGCTTCATACATTGCCTGACCGAGCTTCATGGAAGCTTCGGCCAAGGTTTGTGACTTGGTGGTCAGCGCTTCAGTGTCCGGCTCTTCTTTGGCCACTTCTTCCTTCAGCTCATCAATGGCCGTCTGGATGGACACGCGGTCCTCTTCCGAGACCTTATCGCCATAATCCTTGAGGCTCTGCTCGCCAGAATTGATCAGGCTTTCTGCCTGGTTCTTGGCTTCCACAGCTTCACGGCGCTGCTTGTCGGCATCGGCGTTGGCTTCTGCGTCCTGCACCATTTTCTCAATCTCATCATCGGACAGGCCGCCCGATGCCTGGATGCGGATCTCATGCTCTTTGCCGGTGCCCTTATCCTGGGCCTTCACGTTCACGATGCCGTTGGCGTCGATGTCGAAGGTCACCTCAACCTGCGGCACACCGCGGGGGGCTGGGGGAATACCCACAAGATCGAACTGACCCAGCGGCTTGTTGTCCTGGGCCATTTCGCGCTCGCCCTGGGCCACGCGGATGGTCACAGCATTCTGATTGTCCTCGGCGGTGGAGAACACCTGACTCTTCTTGGTGGGGATCGTCGTGTTGCGGTCGATGAGACGGGTGAACACGCCGCCCAGAGTTTCGATGCCCAGCGACAATGGCGTCACGTCGAGAAGCAACACGTCTTTCACGTCGCCCTGCAGCACGCCGGCCTGAATGGCGGCGCCCATGGCCACCACTTCGTCCGGGTTCACACCCTTGTGGGGCTCCTTGCCGAAAAAGGTTTTGACCGTGTCTTGGACCTTGGGCATGCGGGTCATGCCGCCCACCAGAACCACTTCATCAATGTCCGAAGCGGCCAGACCGGCGTCTTTCAGCGCAGCTTTCATCGGGTCGACGGTGCGTTTGATGAGCTTCTCGACCAGGCTTTCCAGCTTGGCGCGCGTCATCTTCAGCGTCAGGTGTTTTGGACCGGAAGCATCCGCGGTGATGAACGGCAGGTTGATCTCGGTCTGGGTCGAAGAGGACAGCTCGATTTTCGCCTTCTCCGCAGCTTCTTTCAGACGCTGCAGGGCCAGCTTATCGCCCTTGAGGTCGATGCCCCGATCTTTTTTGAATTCATTGGCGAGGTAATCCACCAACACCATGTCGAAGTCTTCACCACCAAGAAACGTGTCGCCATTGGTGGATTTAACTTCAAACACGCCATCGCCAATCTCAAGAATGGACACGTCGAATGTACCACCGCCAAGGTCATAAACCGCAATGGTTTTGCCGTCATTCTTGTCGAGACCGTAGGCGAGCGCCGCCGCTGTCGGCTCGTTGATGATGCGCAGAACCTCAAGGCCCGCAATCTTGCCCGCGTCCTTTGTGGCCTGGCGCTGGCTG
>JBCCRB010000360.1:0-3448 GCA_039208465.1 Pseudomonadota bacterium | reverse complement strand
GCGCCCCATAGGCGCTTTCCGCCATGATGCTTGGCGCACCGGCATCCGTGGCCATCTGCCGGTAATAGCCCACATCCTTGAGCGCGTTCTTGATCGAGAAGGCCAGCATCTCAGGGGTGCCGTCGATGGCATAGGCTTTGATGAAATCCATCATGCCGGAGTGCAGCGGCCCGGCGCTGACCACATCGTAAAGACCCTGCCGCTCCACACCCATCTTGTCCGCCATCGCGAAGGCTTCGGCCATGCCGTTTGCGACGCATTGCGCGAAGAAATTGTTGATCAGCTTGATGGTGTGGCCGGTGCCGAGCGGGCCGAGGTGGAAGACATTCTCGCCCAGATCATCGAGCACAGGCTTCACTTGGTCGAAAGTCGCCTTGTCGCCCGAGCACATTAGGTTCAACAGCCCGTCCTTGGCATGCATCGGTGTGCGCCCGATGGGCGAATCGAGGTAGGTTGCGCCCGCAGCAGCCACCTCGTCGCCAAGCGCTTTGGTCGACGCAGGCAGCGAGGTCCCGAAGTCGATGACCACAGCCCCGGGTTTCAGCCCGGCAATAACGCCATCCGCGCCGCGCATGCGCCCCTCAACATGGTCCGACGTTCCCATGCAAAGCATCACGATGTCGCTTGGCTCCGCGACGGCTTTACCGCTTGTGGCTTCGGCAGCGCCGCGCGCGATCGCCGCGTCTACATGGGTCCTGTCGCGGTTACCAAGCACGGTTAGTGAGTATCCCTGGTCTTGCAGGCGGCCCACCATTGCGCCTCCCATCAGGCCCAGACCAATGAATCCAATTGTTGGTTTTGCCACGGATCAAACTCCTACTTGATTGTTTCAAAGGCACGCGTCTTCATGCCTTTCTGAATTTCATAAATGGATATGGGAACGTCCGGCTGCGGCTGCGGGATCCGCACCGGAATGTCCTTCAGGCGCGGGTTTTTGGTGGATGCGCCGCACAGCATCCGGTTGTCATAGTCCGCTATCCCGTCCCACCGGGTCATGGATCCCATGATCGGGAAGGCGTCGGCCGCCATCATCTCGTAGAACAGGATGCGTCGTGCGCGGTCTGACCGGTTGAGCGCGGAGCCATGAACAATCCGCCCATGGTGAATGCTGACAGAACCTGCCGGACCGGTCAGTTGCACCGCGTCATCAGCGTCAAGACCGTTCTCTTCAGGCAGCATTGCGCCAGCGAAAACGCCGTCCACGTGATGGTCGAAAACCGGACCCTTGTGGGTGCCGGGATAAACCATCAACGGGCCGTTTTCCGCAGCCATATCATCAATCAACACGCCTACTGCCAGAATGTCGTCATTGGTGTGCGGGTAAAAGGCATAGTCTTGGTGCCATTCTACCGCCGCCCCATAGCCGGCCGATTTCATGTTCAACTTCGTTGTGTGAAGTCGCAGGTCCGGTCCAATCAGATCGCGTGCCGGTGCCAGAACATGGTCCGAATACATAAGCTCGCGTACCACGTCTGAAATCGTGTGCGGCAGCTTGATCCGTCGTAGGCGCGGCGCCTCGCGCGTATGACTGTCCTCGAGATCAAGCCGGTCATTCGATGCGGTCATTGTGGCGGCCTCGTTTTCAAAACGTACGATCTCTTCGCGCACGCGAGCGATCCACGTCGGTGGAATTTGGTTCTCCAATACAAGGTAGCCGGTCTTTTCGTAGTTACGGATCTGATCAGGCGAGAGCACTTCGGGCATTGGTGTCTCCTGAGGATTGCTCAGCTAAGGATTGTTCGATTTGTAAAGCGACTTCGAGGGTAAGAGTTGCGTCGGCAACATCGATCAAAGGCGCGGCGCCATCGATGACGTCGACGAAATGATCCAGTTGCGCATCAAGTGGCGCGCGCGCAAGTACAGGACAGTCTTCTGAGATCTTTTGCGCTGGATTGCTCCAGTCCGCTCCGGACCACAACGACAATGAAGGGTAGCTGATCGCGCCCTTTGTTCCCGTGATCCAAAGCATGTCCTGGCCGGTTGTGCCGATATTCGGGTTTTCGCCTGTGGCGGCTTCGAAACCCCAAGGGCTGGGGGCTGTGTCGGCAAAACTGATTGTACCGGTTGCGCCGCTTGCAAAAGCCAGAGCGATGGCTCCGGATTCAATCCGATCCGCGCCGCGCACACCTGCGCCGCGCAGACTTGAGGTGGCGACGATATCGCCCAGAACGTGGCGCAGAAGGTCAATATCATGGACAAGATTAATCATCACCGGGCTGCCGTCTCTCGCGCGCCAGTTCCCTTCAAAATAAGATGCAGGCTTGCGCATTGCCCAGATCAGGCTGGCCGTGACGGGCGCGCCGATCGCGCCTTCACTTATCAGGCGCTTAAGGGCGGATACGCTGGGATGATAACGCCTGTGATGGCCGACAAGTGACCTTACGCCTGACGTCGTTATTGTCTCAAGTAAGGCATGTGCGCTTTTGATATCAGAGGCGACGGGCTTTTCGATAAGCAAGTGCCAACCGCGCATAGCCGCATAGGCGCCCTGAGATGCATGCAGGTGTGTCGGCGTTGCGAGGATAACGCCATCGACTTGGCCGCTAACATCAGAAAGTTCAGAGAAGCGTGCAACACCTGGGTCAGAGCTTACGGATGCGTTTGGTTCAACAAGTCCAATCAAAATGCAGTCGCGGTGTGCTTTGACGGACTGCACGTGGCGCGCGCCAATCAATCCACCACCAGCAATAAGAATGCGTTTCACATGACCGCTCCGATTTGCCAGGGCACAAACTCATAATCGCCCAGTCCCTGAGCCTCTGACTTCGTCGCCTCACCGGATGCGACGCGAAGGAACGTCTGGTAAATTTCGCGGCCTTTATCTTCGACGCTGACGCCAGCACTCAAGATCGTACCGGCGTTGATATCCATGTCTTCGTTCATGCGTTCGGCCATTGTGGTATTCGTCGCGACTTTTATGGTCGGCGCCGGCTTGGATCCGAAGGCGGAGCCGCGACCGGTGGTGAAGCAGACCAAATTACAGCCACCCGCGATCTGGCCCGTCACGGAGGCGGGATCGTAACCGGGGCTGTCCATAAACGTGAAGCCCGAAGCAGTCACCGGTTCGGCGTATTTGTAGACACCCATCAATGGTGATGTTCCGCCCTTGGCAGCAGCGCCGAGCGATTTTTCGAGTATCGTCGTCAGGCCGCCAGCCTTGTTTCCGGGCGACGGGTTATTGTCCATCGACCCGCGGTTGCGCCGGGTATAATCCTCCCACCAGCGGATCAGTTGAATCAATCGGTGGCCCGTCGGCTCATCAATAGCTCTGCGTGTCAAAAGGTGCTCGGCGCCATAAATTTCGGGTGTTTCCGCCAACACACCGGTGCCGCCTTGAGCGGCAAGAAGATCGCAAGCAAACCCCAAGGCCGGGTTTGCCGTAATGCCGGACCAAGCATCTGACCCACCGCACTGTAATCCAACCTTGAGCGCAGAAACAGGACAGGGC
>JBCCRB010000359.1:0-3466 GCA_039208465.1 Pseudomonadota bacterium | reverse complement strand
TGAATTCGTCGCAATAATCCTTGCTCTCAGCGGCCTTGTCCAAATCGAAAAGCCGGCCGTCCCAGCTTGGCACCTGCACGCCGATATAGCCGCAATCGGCGGCCCATTTGGTGATGGAATCCCACGAATTGAATGGCGCATCGTCGCCGGCAAATTGCGCCAAAAACAGGGCTGGTCCCTTGATGATTTTCATGTCTTTCCTCCCTGAAAAATCGTTTGCCTTACGGGTCAGGCAAATTCTCGCTGGTAAAAACTTCGATGCGGATGCGCTCCTGATCGCGGCTGAGCGGCAATTGATCTTTCATGGCGCGCATGACGCGGATTGCCGAGCGCGCCACATGGCCGAGATCCTGGCCGATCACGATGTCGAACAGATTTGTTTCCAGCCCTTTGCGTGCAACGGGGGTTAGATCTTGCACCACGATCTTGGGCAGCGGGCCCGGATGGTCCTGCAGCGCGGCATAGAGCCCGCTGGTCCCTGCCGCCGAAAGATAGATGCCGAGCAGATCATCGTGGCGCTGCAAAAGCGCGCGGGCGATGGCCTCCACACGTTCGGCATTGTCGGCACCTTCGGCGGTCGGCAGAATATGAAGACCCGGATACCGATCGCGCATCACTGCGTCGAAGCCCAATCGGCGGTCGAGAAAATCACGCGACATTGTCTGACCACCGATAACCGCAATGGAGCCGGTCTGGTGGGCGACGAAACCGCCAAGCAAACGTGCTGCCGTGCGGCCGGCCGCTACATTGTTGATGCCGACAAAATGGCCGCATTCGGTATCGGGCAAATCGGTGATGATCGGGACGACCGGGATGCCGGATCGGCGCAGATTAATCACCGCGTCGCGCACGGTGGGCGTTTCGGGCGCCATGATCGCGAGCCCGTCAATGTTTTCGGTATCCAGCGAGCGGATCGAATTGGACGCTTCTTCCGGCGTCAGCATGGATGATTGGACAATGTCGATTTCAGCGCGCAGCGCGGCGTGCACCGTCTCGGCGTTTTTTATTGCCGCAGTCAGCGCGGCCATGAATTGCGTGTTGGCCTTGGGCAAGAGGAAAACAAACCGATAGGGCTTTTTACGCGCCAGCGACGCGGCATTGGCGTCACGGGCATAGCCGAGGTCTTCAATTGCCTTTTGAACGCGGGCCACCGTCTTTTCACGGACGCCGGGCCTACCGTTGAGCACACGGTCAACGGTCGCCAAGCTCACCTTTGCATGGCGCGCCAAATCATGGACGGTGGGACGGTCCATCACTCCTCCTTGCCGGAGTGTCGCGCAAGTTTTGAGGTACGTCAATCAAAACGCAGGACGATGCACAGATGCAACCGATCGGCGCCGCCGCAAAGGCAGCGGTTTACGTCTGTCAGCGGATCGCCAGACCGTCTTCGTCGAAAAAGTGCAGCCGGTTCTTGGGCATTTTGATGCCCACCGCTTCGCCCGGTTTCAGCTTGGTCTCGCCCGACACGCGCACCGTCAATTGGCCAAGACCGGCACAATCGAGGATCACGAAACAATCGGCGCCGAGATATTCAACGACATCGACCGTGCCGTCGAGGACACCGGTGCCCGGTTTGTCCAACTCAATATGCTCAGGGCGTATGCCCAAATGCTTGGCCGGACGGTCCAGCCCATAGGACTGCGGCTCTGCGCCGGTGAGCATATATTTCTTGCCCTCGGTCTGGCAGGGCACAACGTTCATTTTCGGCGAGCCGATAAATTGAGCGACAAACAGATTGGCGGGCCGTTCATAGAGTTCGCGTGGCGGCCCAACCTGAGCAATCCGGCCAAATTCCAAAACGACGATCTTGTCGGCCAAGGTCATGGCTTCGACTTGGTCGTGGGTGACGTAGATCATTGTTGATTCCAGCCGCTGGTGCAGCTTAGCGATCTCGTAGCGCATCTCCACGCGCAGCGCCGCATCGAGGTTGGATAGTGGTTCATCGAATAAAAAGGCGGTCGGGTTGCGCACGATAGACCGGCCGATCGCCACGCGCTGACGCTGGCCGCCGGACAAATCCTTGGGGCGGCGATCCAGATAATCTTCCAACTTGAGCACCGCGGCGGCATTGTTGACCTTTTCTTCGATCTCCGCCTTTGGCGCGCCAGCGGTCTTGAGCGAAAAGCCCATATTGTCGCGCACCGACATGTGCGGGTAGAGCGCATAGGATTGGAACACCATGGTCAAGCCGCGTTTGGCGGGTGGTTGCGGTGTGACATCACGGCCATCGATGATGATGGCGCCGCGTGAGGTTTCTTCCAAGCCGCCGATCATGCGCAGCAAGGTGGATTTGCCGCAGCCGGAGGGGCCGACAAAAATCACGAACTCGCCGTCGGCAATGTCAAGATCAACGCCCTTGATGACCTGTACTTCGCCGAACCATTTTTCCACGGCCTGAAGTTTGATTTCTCCCATCTCAGCTCTCCCCGTCAGCCATGGCGGCCCATGCCAACCAGATCGCTGCCGTCCATGTAAATGATTGCCCGCCGGCGGGCTCGCCGGTGAGCGGATCGAAATATTCCGCAAAGCCATGATTGGCGATCACGTCGCGGGTTGCCTGTCGAAGCGCGCTGGCGCGCTCGCCATAGCCAAATTCGTCCAGCCCGATGCCGATCATAGCGTTCATCATCCCCCAGGTCGGCCCGCGCCAATAGCGCTTGGCGTCAAAGTGCGGCGATGCCGGATCGTGGCTGGGTACCGGATATTGGCAGAGGCTGACAATGCGGTCGAACTGCTCGATCATGGCCGGGTTTTCGATGCCGGCATACCAGTTCAGGAAGGACGCGTTGGAGACGCAATTGGCCCATTGTCCCGATTTCACATCGCGCGCGTCGTAGGATTTCAGTTCCGGGTTCCACAGGGTGGCAGCGCCGGCCTCCAGGATCGGGATGGCGGCCTCGATTTGCTCGACATTTTCGCCCAACGCGCGGCCAAGGGCGGCCAAATCGCGCTGAGCGCGCAACAGGATGAAGGTCATGGTCGGGTCAGCGACGCGGAATGGATTGTCGCGCTTCCAAGCGGCGTCATTCCATTTCAGGCGATGGCCCAGCTGCACGAGCCAGAGATAGCGGTCGTAATCATATTTTTTCGGCCGCATGGATTGATCAACATGCGAGGTGTCGCGGCGATGATACTCGCCGACCCCGGTCGGATCGATGCCGGCCATCGCGCCATCCCAATCGGGGGTGTTGTCGCGCCCTGCCTCCCAGGGGTGGGTGATGCACACCGCGCCCTGATCAAGCCGCCAATCCATGAACCATTGATGCCAAGCTGCCATCTTGGCGAAAAGGGGCGCGACACGGTCGCGGCCCGTGACGGGGTCCATCTCAAAAATCCAACGTGCGATGCTGGCGGCAACCGGTGGCTGGCTGATGCCAGAGGAGGGGATCGGCCCGACGCCGCCCCAAACATCGGGACCGGGAAAATAGTCCGGGTCGACCTGATAGAACAGGATGTGCGGCACCAT
>JBCCRB010000358.1:0-3471 GCA_039208465.1 Pseudomonadota bacterium | reverse complement strand
GCCCCCCGGTGCGGGCCCCCGCGCCACACGAACCCCGCCCCAGATCAGCAGCACCACATGGACATTATGGTGGTCAAACGCACCGATCGAGAAAGCGCCAACGCTCCACAAAGCCGCAACGCCGATCACCGAGGCCGGCAGGATGGTTTCAGTGCCGCCGGTGCGCACAGCCCCCAGCACCAGTCCGGCCAGCGCGACAAAGGCGAGAAGACCCGGCCATGCCGCCGCGGCGAAAGCCTTTCCGCCAACAAGAACGAGGGCTGCGATCGGCGCATCGATCAATTTTGACCAATGCATGACGGTACCGCCTTCCAGGCCCAGCCGGTATTGCACGGGGTCGTACCAACCCTGGCCGGCGAGCAGATCCTGGACATGGATCATCCGCAGCAAATTATCATTGTTGGGAAAGCCGTCCGGCGTATAGGTGGCAAACTGGATCAGCGCAAAGACCAGCGTACCGAGCAGAGCCGCCAGCCACACACGTGACGTGGTGCTAAGGGAGCCGGGTTCTGCCTTCTTAAAAGCCTCTTCGGCGCTGATAAACGTCATAAACTTCTCGGCACACTGCGCAATTTGGTTGCCAGCAACGTAACCTTAACCGGATCAAGAAAGAGTAAAGCGCCACACGGGACACTGGTCATGAACTTGGACAGGTTGAATATCGCCGTCTTGCTGCCTTGTTACAACGAGGCGGCCACCATTGCAGATGTCGTCAAAGGGTTTGCGCGCGCTTTGCCCACGGCCGCTGTCTATGTCTATGACAACAATTCGACCGACGGTACCGCAGAGATTGCCGCTTTGGCGGGCGCTTTCGTGGTACGCGAGCCACGCCAGGGCAAGGGCCATGTTGTGCGTCGCATGTTCGCCGATATCGAGGCCGATATTTTTGTCATGGCCGATGGTGATGGCACTTACGATCCCGAAGATGCGCCCAAATTGGTCAACAAACTGCTCGAAGACCGTTGCGACATGGTGGTCGGTACGCGTCAGGGGGTTCATGATGATGCCGGCCGGGCCGGGCACGCTTTCGGCAACCGGTTGTTCAACGGGATTTACCGGCAGATCTTCGGAGATGATTTCACCGATATCCTGTCCGGATACCGCGCTTTTACCCGCCGCTGCGTCAAAAGCTTCCCCGCCGTTTCTGGCGGTTTTGAAATTGAAACGGAAATGTCCGTCCATGCCGGTCAGTTGAAGCTGCCGGTTGGTGAAATCGAACTCAACTATGGCCGCCGACCAGAAGGCTCGCACTCAAAACTGTCGACTTTCGGAGACGGGTTCAAGATACTGTTCATGTTTGTGCGCCTCATGCAGACGACGCAGCCGTTCCGGTTCTATGGCCTGATCGCAGCATTTTTGTTTGGCGCAGCGATCATCTTCGCAACGCCGCCAATCATCGAATATCTAACCACGGGCTTGGTGAGCCGAATTCCCACCTGGATCGGTGCGGTCGGGCTGGCACTCCTTGGAACCGTCATGCTGGTTTGCGGGCTGATTCTCAATTCGGTGGCCAAAGGACGCGCTGAGCAAAAACGCCTAAACTATCTGGCTCAGCCACCGGCACGCGGTGAAATGCGGCCAAGAATTGTGCCGCAGGAACGGCGAAAAGCCGGAAAACGCAAAACCGTAGACGCCCCACCCGTCACATCAGAGGAATAAGACAAATGAACCGCGAAACGACCAATTGGGTGCGATTTGCAATCGAAGAGCTCGTCCCGCCGATCCTGCGTGACAGCGGCCCGTTTCGCGGCGCCATGAAGATGGCCTGGGGCAAACATATTGATGACCTTGCCCGTTTTCGCGAACGCGCCGCCTTTCTTACTGATGCCGAATATGAACAGCTCTATCGCGATCACCCGCGCGTGCATGAAGGCACGGACAATTCTGAAGCCTGCATCGCGCGCATCAGCGACGCAGTGCGCGGCAAAAGTGTCGTCGACATCGGCTGCGGCACCGGCGTCTTGCTGGAGCGGATCCGCCAAGAGCACGACGATCTTGAACGTATTGTCGGCGTCGACTTTGTTATCGATGATGCCTCAAAGCTGGACGGCATCGAGTATCATGCGGCCCGGATCGAAAAACTCCCCTTTGCCGACAATGAGTTCGATACCGTCATTTGCACGCATGTGCTGGAACATGTGCTTGATTTTCGCGGGTCACTTGCCGAATTGCGCCGCATCTGCGCCGACAGGTTGATCATCGTCGTGCCGCGCGAACGCGAATACCGATATTCGTTCAATCCGCATTTCAATTTTTTCCCTTACAAACACTCCTTCTTGCGGATGGCCTGGCCCATCCCAAATGATTATGTATGCGAAGACGTTGGCCGCGATATATTTTATAGCGAATGCACCGGGACGGCCGCAGCGGAGATCAACTAGTGTCAGCAAATGTCGCGCAAACAAAGCACGGTAAGCTGTTCTCTTTCGCAGTGGCGGGCGGCAGCGGCTTTGTCGTTGACGTAATTGTGTTGTACCTGCTGCTCAGTTTCACCCCCCTTGGACCATTTAGCGCGCGGGTCTTTTCCATCGCCTGCGCCATGTTCTCCAATTTCATGATGAACCGCACCTTCACGTTCGGTGCCAGTGACAAGCCGTTCCTTGAAGAAATGGCCCGCTACGCATCGGTTGGCGCAGTCGGTGCGATTTTAAACTATGCCATTTACACGGTTCTGCTGTTGGCTATCCCTGGCTTTTCGCCGCTGCTCGCAACCTTCATTGCTGTTGTACTGGTCGCCTTCTTCTCCTGGTTTGGCTATTCAAGGTTCGTGTTCGGCGCCCGCTGATTTTGCGTTGATACGGCGGCTCCCCATATAGGGGCCATGACGAACGCTTTTTTTCGGGAAGATCACATCATCCATCGGCGCCACCGAGCGCTTAACAGCACGCACACCGCATTGCTCATTTCAGGCTCACTGGCGCTGTTGGCGATCACCGCATGGGCCATTGCAGGTGCAACCGGCATTTTTTACGCGCTGGTGTTTGGCGCCATTTCGATGATGGCGGCGCGCCGCGTGTCACCGGCTATGGTGTTGCGCATGTACAAGGCCAAGCCCGTCAACGCCGCCAATTGGCCGCTTGGCCATCAGATGATCAACGAACTGGCACGCCGGGCGGAACTGCCGGCTGTGCCAAAACTCTATGTCGTCCCATCAAAGATGATGAACGCTTTTGCCGTCGGCCGCCTGGATGACAGCGCGGTGGCGGTGACCGATGCGTTGATCCGGCAATTGACGGCCCGCGAACTGGCCGGCGTGATGGCGCACGAAGTAACCCACATCAAGAATGAAGACATCAAGGTGATGAGCATCGCCGATATGGTTTCGCGCTTTACCTCAACGCTGTCCATGATGGGTTTCATCGCAATCCTGTTTAACATCAGCGGCTTTTTCGGCACCGTCCCCTGGTTGGGCGTCCTGGCAATGATCATCGCGCCAACCATCGGCAGTTTGCTGCAATTGGCACTGTCGCG
>JBCCRB010000357.1:0-3477 GCA_039208465.1 Pseudomonadota bacterium | reverse complement strand
GCGTGGAGAACAATGGCCGGGCGTGGAACATCGAGATTATTTCGAAAGACAGCCAGTCAAACCCCAACCGCGCTGCTGAAGTTGCTTCCGAGCTGATCCTTGATGATGAGGTCAACATTATCGTTGCCGCATCGACACCGGACACGACCAACCCTGTCGCCGATCAGGCTGAACTTAACGAAGTGCCGTGCATCACCACTGACTGCCCTTGGCAGCCCTACTTTTTCGGCCGCAACGGCAATCCGGCTGAAGGCTTTGAAAGCACCTACCATTTCTTCTGGGGTCTGGAAGATGTGATCGGCTCGTTCCTTGCCATGTGGGACAGTTCGGGCGTGGCAAAGAATGTCGGCGGCCTGTTCCCCAATGATGCCGATGGCAATGCCTGGGGCGACGCCGAGCTCGGCTTGCCCAAGCCACTGGCCGCTGCCGGTTACCAATTATTGGATCCGGGCCGGTACCAGCCGCTCAATGATGATTTCTCCAACTACATCACCGCGTTCAAGGACGCGGGCGTCGAGATCGTCACCGGCAACATGATCCCGCCGGACTTTGCAACATTCTGGGCGCAGGCGGCGCAGCAGGGCTTTAACCCGAAAATCGTGACCATCGGCAAGGCGATCCTGTTCCCGTCCGTCGTTGAAAGCCTTGGCGCGCGCGGCAATGGTTTGACCTCCGAAGTGTGGTGGTCGCCCAACCATCCATTCTCATCTTCGCTGACTGGTGCAAGCGCCTCGACCTTGGCGAGCGGCTATTCCGATGCGACCGGCCGCCCATGGACGCAACCGATCGGGTTCAAACATGCGCTGTTTGAAGTTGTGGCCGATGTGGTCGCGCGCGCTGAGGATCTCGAAGACCCCGCTGCGATCATCGCCGCGATCACCGGCACCAATCTCGACACCATTGTGGGCAACGTCAATTGGGCCAACGGGCCGGTGAAAAACGTGACTAAGACGCCGCTGGTCGGTGGCCAGTGGCAGATCGCTGATGGGGCTCTTGATCTGAAGATCGTCAACAATGCCGGGCATGAGAACATCCCGCTGACCGGCGAACTGCAGCTGATTGGCTAACCCCTAACAAAGCAAAGGGCCCGCGACCGCGCGGGTCCAAAAACCGTCCCCGGAGGGGCCATGTCGACGATCCTTGAATTGGACAATGTGCACAAAGCCTTTGGGGCTGTGGTCGTGGCAGACGCCCAGGGCTGGTCGCTCAATGAAGGCGAAGCGCTCGGCGTGATCGGGCCGAACGGTGCCGGCAAAACCTCCATGTTCAACATGGTCACCGGCACGCTGCCGCTCGACAGCGGTTCGATCCGGTTCGCCGGCCAGGACATAACGAAGATGTCAGCGGCGCAACGCTGCCGGTCGGGGATCGCGCGTTCGTTTCAGGTGCCGCAGCCTTTTTCCGACATGACGATCTTTGAAAACACCTATGTCGCCGCCACCCAAGCCGCGGGGCTCGCCGGGCACGCAGCCGAGAGCCGATGCCTTGATGTTCTAGAGCAAACGGGCCTTGCGCCCAAGGCCAACATCATGGCCGGCGGGCTGACATTGTTGGAGCGCAAGCGGTTGGAACTCGCCCGCGCCATGTGCGCCAACCCAAGGGTGCTTCTGCTCGATGAGATCGCCGGCGGCTTGACCGAAAACGAATGCCAGGCGCTGATCGCAACGATCAATGATCTGCGCGCCACGGGCATTTCGATCGTCTGGATTGAACATGTCGTTCATGCGCTGCTCGCCGTTGTCGACCGTCTGATTGTCATCGATTTCGGCAAGAAGATCGCCGATGGCGAGCCGCATGCCATTATGCGGAGCCAGGCGGTCAAGGAAATCTATTTGGGGATCGAAGCCGATGCCTGAGCCGCTTTTGTCTATCCATGGGCTCGATGCCTTTTACGGCGATTTTCAGGCGCTCTACGGGCTCGACCTGTCGGTCAATGAGGGCGAAGTAGTGGCCATTATCGGCGCCAACGGGGCCGGTAAAACAACCTTGATGCGCTCCATCTCAGGCCTGATCAAAAACCGTGCTGACACAGTACGGTTTTCCGGCCGGCCAATCGGGGCTCTGCGCGCCGATCAAATTGCGGCGCTTGGCATCGCACTCGTCCCGGAAGGCCGTCTTCTGTTCCCGTCGCTCAGCGTCGAAGAGAACCTTTTGCTCGGCGGGCAATTGGGTCGCAAAGGGCCGTGGAACCTTGCCGCCATTTACAAGCTGTTCCCGGTGCTGGAAGAGCGCCGCAACCAGCAGTCAACGTCGCTGTCCGGCGGCCAGCAACAAATGGTTGCCATTGGCCGCGCATTGATGGCGAACCCCGATCTGCTGCTGATGGATGAGATCAGCCTCGGCCTCGCGCCCGTCATCATCAAGTCGATCTATGAAGCGATTCCCGGCATTGTAGGGCAGGGGATGACCGCCATTATCGTTGAACAGGATATTGCCAAGGCCCTGTCCGTCTCAACGCGCGTTTACTGCCTGCAGGAGGGGCGCGTTTCGCTGGAAGGCAAGTCCGAAACCGTCTCGCGCGACGAGATTTCAGCCGCCTATTTTGGAGTGTAGCGGACATGGATTGGATTAACGCGATTGTCCAGGGAACACTGCTCGGCGGGCTTTATGCCATGTTCGCCGCCGGCTTGAGCCTGATCTTTGGCGTGATGCGCCTGGTCAACATCGCCCATGGCGATCTGATCGTTCTGGCGGCCTATTTTGCCCTGACGGCCGCTATCATCGCCGGGCTGCATCCGCTGGTGGCGCTTTTCGTCGTCATCCCGGCCATGGCGCTCTTGGGCTATGCCTTACAGCGCGGCCTGCTCAATCTGACAATGGGTGATGACATCCTCCCACCCTTGCTGGTCACGTTCGGCCTGTCGGTCATCATCCAAAACGCCTTGCTGATCGGCTACACCGCCGATCCGCAAAAACTGCAGGCCGGCGGCCTCGAACTGGCCAGCGTCAATATCGGCGGTATTGCCGTAGGTGTCTTTCCGCTAATCGTCTTTGCAACCGCGGTGGTTTGCATCGCCGCACTGCAATGGATGTTTTACCACACCGCATTGGGTCGCGCTTTCCGGGCAACGTCTGATCGGCAAGACATCGCGCAATTGATGGGGCTGAACCGCGCCCACATCTTTGGCCTCGCCATGGCCTTGTCGCTGGCTGTCACGGCGATCGCCGGTGTTTTCCTGGGCATCAGAACTTCTTTTGACCCCGCCATTGGCGGGTCCCGGCTCATCTTCGGATTTGAGGCCGTGATCATAGGCGGCCTTGGCAATCTGTGGGGCACTTTGATCGGTGGTGTGATCTTAGGCGTTGCGCAGACCATCGGCGGCAAGATCCACCCGGGCTTTCAGGTCCTGGCCGGCCACCTTGTCTTCCTGTTGATCCTCGCGGTTCGTCCGCGCGGGCTTTTCCCCCGGATGGATTGAGGTCGTGTGATGCAAGAAACAACAGCAAGCGTCACCCGTTCAACCCGCCTGTCCACCG
>JBCCRB010000356.1:0-3495 GCA_039208465.1 Pseudomonadota bacterium | reverse complement strand
TTCAGGAAGCCACCCAACAGCAGCGTTTCATCTCGTCCGTCTGCTTCGTTGCCCTGATAGGCCTCCGGTTCATGTCCGCCATGTCCGGCATAGGTGATGATAAACGTATCTCCCGGAGGCGCCGGCGGATAAAGCCGCATGGCTTCCTCAAAGGCGGCGCGGGTCTTGGGCATCTTGTCGAGCCACTCAACCGGCGGCGGATCATCGGCAAGAACCGTTTCGATCTCCTCTTCAACCAACGCCAACTCATGCGGCGCGTTGGCAAGGCAATAAAGGGTCCAGCCAAGCGCACGCGCCGTCGTCTCATGGCCGGCACCGATAAATGTGATCAGATTGTCTTCCACCTCATCGGCCGACAGGCCGTCTGGCCCTTCCGCGTTTAGCAACAGCGTCAGAAAGTCATTCTTCACACTGTCCGGCTCTTCACGCATCTTGCGCCGTCGTTCATCCATGGTCCGTCGGACAACGGTGCGGAATTTGCCCATCACGCCGCGCCCGCGCATGCGTTGGATGCGGGGCATCCATTCCGGCGCTTTGAGCAGATCGAGCGGATCCACCTTACCCATCGTCGACAAGAGCCGTTCCACATCATCGGCAAAATCCATGCCGTCAGTGATGACTTCGTCGGAAAACAGCGTCAGTGCCAAAACGTCATACGTCAGTTCGGTCATGTCCGTGGACACGTCTCGGACCCCATCCGATTGTCGGTACCGGTCCAGAAACTCATCGACACGGATCTTCATCATGTCGGCAAAACCCTGGATGTGCCGCGGCGTGAAAACCGGCGCCATTGCCTTACGCGAGCGCTTCCAAGTATCGCCTTCCGCTGTCAGCAGCCCATCGCGTAAGATGGGCCGTAAAATCAGCTGGCGAACCCGCGCCATCGCATAGTTTTTCGAATTGTCGACAAGCACATGCCGGATTAGTTCTGGGTGATTGGCGATGATCGTCGTTTCATTGAAAAGCGCCGCTTTCACATGGGTCATCGTGTAGGACGGCTCGCCCCACAATTCCAGCGGGTTGCGCATGACGGTGCGCATTACCTCAAGCCGCGATGGCGGCCGTGTGCGGGGCACCGGATGGGGCGGTATGAATGGCTGTGGTTTTGTATCCATTAGTTCTTGCCTGCCTTGGTCAAGCATATGGAAGGTGAGGGCCGATGATCAAACCACAATGTCACGACAAATTGTTGCATGCGGCTCACCAAACACGATCGGTTCGTCGCCCGGCGACCACGGTGCAAACTTCATCATGCACTGGTCAAATTCATCGGAGGCAAGAAACCGCTCAAGCCACACAATAACATGCGGCCAGTCTTGGGACCAAAACCAATCTCGTTCCACATGCGCAAACTGGCGCACAAAAGGCAAAATCGCCATGTCAGGCCAGCTGGGCTGATCACCCATTAAAAAGGCGTGGCTGGAAAGCAGCGCTTCATATCCCTGTATGGTTTCCGCGCCAATTGCCCTTTGCTGGGATCGGTCGATGTCTTCATCCGGGTAGCGGTTCGGATATTTGTAGCGATCAAGCGCTTTTTTGAACGCGCCATCATTGTGATCGATTAATGCAGCCATGCGGGCTGGATCACCGCCGAGCCAGCCTGCCGGATCATTGTGTGACAGCGCCCAAATCGCGATGTCCCGGCTTTCGTCAATGACGGTACTGTGGCCGAGTACGAGGACAGGCACGGTCGCTTTCGGCGAGGCGTCGATCATCGCCTGGGGCTTGTCGCGCAAAAGCACTTCGCGCAGTTCCACACCAATACCCGCTCTTAAGACCGCCAAGCGTGCCCGCATTGCATAGGGGCATCGGCGAAAAGAATAGAGGATGGGGAGTGGCGTTTTCGTCATTTCAGCCTAAATATGCCGCAACCCCTTCGCAATCAAATCACCAAAATCACAGGAAGAACGCGATGAAGACCCGCAAGCTCGGCCGGACCGGCATTGATGTATCTGAAATTTGCCTCGGCACCATGACGTGGGGATCGCAGAACACGGAGGATGAGGCTCATCAGCAGATGTATTACGCTGTTGAGACGGGGGTGAACTTTTTTGATACGGCGGAGATGTACCCAACCACGCCGTTCAAGACCGAAACCCACGGCACGACCGAACGCTTCATCGGCACCTGGTTCGCCGAGCGCGGCAAACGCGATGATGTGATCCTCGCCACCAAGGTCATCGGGCCCGGTGGGCATGGCATTGACGATGGTCGTCCCAACGATTTCAAGAAGGTCAAAGCGGCTTGTGATCGGTCTCTTGAGCGCCTGCAAACCGACTATATCGACCTGTACCAGATCCATTGGCCCAATCGCGGCTCGTACCATTTCCGTCAGAATTGGGGCTATGCGCCATGGAAGCAGGACACGCAAAAGGCACTTGACGATACCGCCGAAATTCTCCGTGCGCTTGATGAATTGGTCAAGGAAGGCAAAATCCGCCACGTCGGTCTTTCCAACGAGACCGTTTGGGGCACTATGCAATATCTTAAATTGGCCGAGCAAAAGGGCTACCCGCGTGTTGCTTCGGTGCAGAACGAATACTCCATGCTGCATCGGCTCTTTGATCTCGATATGGCCGAAATGAGCCATCACGAGGATGTTGGTCTCTTGACCTACACGTCGCTTGCTGGCGGTTTGTTGTCCGGCAAATATGAGGACGGGAACATTCCCGAGGGATCACGCGGCGCAATCAATCCTGGCCTGCATGGGCGGGTGCATCACCGGTCCGCGCCGGCAACGACCGCCTATCTCAACATTGCTCGCAAGCATGGGCTGGACCCGTCACCAATGGCATTGGCTTGGTGCCTGACGAGGCCGTTCCTCACTTCGATCATCATCGGTGCAACATCGATGGATCAATTGCGCATTTGCATCGATGCTGAAGCGCTGACGCTTTCCGACGACGTGATTGCGGAGATCGAGGCCACCAACAAAGAGCACCCGTTCCCGTTCTAGGCAAATTTTCCATTGTATTTGGGGGTGTCTGCGGTAGGCTGACGTTGAGGGAAATCTGGTCAGGGCAAACGAGGAGTGCCGAAATGACTCGACGACCCATCATGCTTTTCATTCTATTTCTTATTTTAGCTTGGTTACCAGCGTTCAGCGCGCACGCAGACAAAATCAGGCGTGGTTGCGCAGGACAATGTCATAACCGCCCGACCGGTACCCGTCGCCATCAAGCGCGTAGACGCCGCGACACTCGAAGGTGCCTGCAAGCGTGACCTCGACATGCGAGGTCCTGCGCGCCGCGATCAAGCGCAAGACGCCGGCGGAGTCGAAGGCCGCCAAAGCGCGGTCGAGTTTGGGGTCGTCAACGCGGCAATCCAAGCCACGCACATCCCTCAAGGCCTCGAGCAAAGCATCGCGGCCCTCGCCCGCGCACGACACGGCATGCCACCTCGAGGCGTGCTCAGTGACGGCGCGGATGGCTTCCGCATAATTCCCCCTCATGGCCGCGCGGTGCCAGGCGCGGCACACGCCCTGCGGCGTCTGCA
>JBCCRB010000355.1:0-3497 GCA_039208465.1 Pseudomonadota bacterium | reverse complement strand
TTTCTTTCCAACGAACGCACGATCACACGCAAGATCAAGGAAGCCTATCTGGCGCTTTGGCTGGAAGCGCATCTGAGCAAGGATGAGATATTAAAGCTCTATCTCGACCGCGCCTATATGGGTGGCGGCACGTTTGGCGTTGCAGCCGCCTCGCGGTTTTATTTCGACAAGGATGTGCGGCAGATTTCGCTGGCTGAAAGCGCCATGCTGGCCGGGCTTTTCAAGGCCCCTGCCCGGTTTGCACCCCACATCAATTTGCCGGCGGCACGCGGTCGCGCCAATGAGGTGCTGACCAACATTGTGCAAGCCGATTTTATGACTGAAGGTCAGGTGACCGGTGCGCGGCGCAACCCGGCCGATGTGGTTTTGCGGGCAGCTGTCGACAGCCCGGACTATTTCCTCGATTGGGCTTTTGCCGAGGTGCAGGAATTTATCCTGGAAAACAGAGTTTCCACCCGCTCGGTCGTTGTGCGCACAACCATCGATCTTTCCATGCAGCGGGCGGCGGAAGAATCCATCGAGTTCCATCTGCGCCAGTATGGCGGCGACTATAATGTGCGCCAATCGGCAGCCGTGGTGATTGAGAATACCGGCGCGGTGCGCGCCCTCGTCGGCGGCCGCGATTATGGCGAAAGCCAGTTCAACCGCGCCACATCAGGCAGCCGGCAGCCTGGCTCGTCGTTCAAACCCTATGTCTATGCCGCGGCCGTCGAAACCGGCCTGACCGCGGAATCGACCGTGCGCGACGGGCCGGTGAGCTGGCGCGGCTGGGCACCGCAAAACTATAACCGCCGCTACGCCGGGCGCGTCACGCTGGCCAATGCGCTTGCCCGCTCGTTCAACACGGTGCCGGTGCGCCTTGCGCGCGATGTTATCGGCGGCACCGAGCCGATCGTCGATCTGGCGCATGCGATGGGCGTTGAAAGCGATTTGATTACCCACCACACGATGGTGCTGGGCACAGCCGGTATCACGGTGATGGATCAGGCGACCGGCTATCTGACGCTCGCGACCGGTGGCCTTTCGAACACACGCCACGCGTTTACGCAGATCTTCAGCTCAACCGGCGAACTGCTCTACGATATCCGCAATGATGATCGCGAGCCGACGCGGGTGCTGTCGCCGGAAAGCGCGGAATCGATGAACCGTATGCTCGTCAATGTGACCGAATGGGGTACCGGGCGGCGCGCGCAGCTTGAACCGGTCAAGGTCGCCGGCAAAACCGGCACAACCCAAAGCTACCGCGATGCCTGGTTTGTCGGCTATACCGGTAATTTCACGACCGCTGTCTGGTACGGCAATGACAATTATTCGCCAACGAACCGCTTGACCGGTGGCCGGCTGCCAGCGCAAACCTTCCAGCAGATCATGGCCTTTGCCCATCAGGGTGTCGATCTGGAACCCATGCCCGGCGTGGAAGGATCGATCAAGGTGCAACCCGAGCTTGAAGGTGACGGAAATGGTGCCGACGATGATGGATCCGGCTTGCTGGTCGAACGCGCCATCCCGCTTTCTGATGCCATGTCGGCCTATCTGCGCGGGCTTTCAGTACGCATGTCGCAGACGCCCCCGCTCGGCGGCGCCCGCGATACTGTCGCCAGCACGCAATAGGCTCAATGCCCCTATGACGCTTCTGCCCAGACCCGCCCTCGCCGCGCGTGTGAAACGAGCCAGACGATGAGTTTTGTCGCCCGATCCCTGACCATTGCCGGGCTCGTTGCGGCGACCATCGGGGTTGGCGCCTATTCCGCCGATCGGGTGACGACGAGCTTTACCGGTATGACGCCGATCAATGTGGGCGTTTGGCGTGGCTATCCGGGGCTGGCGACACGCGATGCCGACCCTTACGCGCGGGCCAATCTTGCGCGCAGCGGCAAATTGCCGGTCGCCGACACGGAAGGCATCGAGTTTCGCGCCGTGATGGATGATGAACGCCAACCACTGCGTGCCAATTGCAATTACACGCTTTCCGGCGATTTGCCCGCCAACCGGCTGTGGACCTTCAGGGCTGTGCCGCTTGATCGCGGCGATCCGGCGCAAGCCATTGATCCACCCTATTTTACCAGTCGCCAGCATGCGCGTCAGGCCGATGCAGCCGTCAGCCTGAATGCCGGGTCCCTGCCCGCTGGCATGAACTGGTATCGCTTCGAGCCGGATTTGGATGACAATCTGATGTTCGTCTTTACGCTTTACGATTCGGCGGTGGCGACAACAGCGAGTTTTTCCGATCTGGCCATGCCCACCATCGTCAATAAGGGCTGTTCGCGTGGGTAAGTTGTTTTACGGTTTCATCACGCTCGCCATCGGTGCCGTTGTGGCGCATCTGGCGATTGTCTTGCTTTTGCCGCTGACCGCGCCAAGCACAGCGGCCCGGCAATTGGCCGGTGTCATGCCCGAGGCAATCGCATCGCCCAGCGATCTTTCTGCATTGCAACGCGATGGCACGATTGACCTCCATCTCGACCCGGCCTTTCGGATCATCGGCTGCCGCTATGATGTGAGCGAAGCGCCGATGCGTATTTCGGGCAGTGGGCGGATCGATTTCTGGTCGGTCTCGGTGCTTGATTCTTTCGGTGTTAGCATTTTCAGCGCCAATAACCGGATTTCGCCGACGCCCGGCGTTGACCTTGCCGTCCTCAGTGCGCCGCAATTGCGCTCGTTCCGGCAATCACCCGATGAGCGTCTGGCCAACACGATTGTCGTGCCGTCCAATGATCTGACCGGGTTTGTCGTTGTGCGCCTGTTTGAACCGGACGGCAGCTGGACCGCGCTGGTGGACAATTTCATCTCGGCCACATCCTGCGAGCCGGTGCCAAATTTCGGTGATCTTGCGGGCTAGTTTCGTCTAGCGCGATTTGCGGGCACGGCCCACTTTGCGGTCGAGTGACGCTTTTGCGCCGTCCGCGTTCTCGGCAACCAGTGTTTCGTATCGAACGCCGTTGAAGAGCAGGATCGTGGCAGAGGCCGAAGGCTTTTGCGCGTCGGATTTGGTCCGCTTCACGTCAAGGTGGGGGCGTATGTCGATTATCGCTGCCATGGCCATGTTCTCACGTCTGACGTCCATGTTTTCCATTTATGGTTAACGGTTCCCTAACTGAGCTGGTGCTAAGTCGGCAGCGGGATATGCGGAGCTCAACCATGTATGACAATGACAGGAAGGCGCATCTGGTCGTGGACGCGATCGACAGCTTGCTTGGTACCGACAGCGCCAAGGCCAATGGGGCGCAAGTCGCCGAATTGCTGGCGGCCAATCTCTCGCGCATGGTGCCGCGCGAACAACGGGCCCTGTGCACCATGCTGATGGGCAAGCCGACCTGTCCACTGCCGCTTTTTGAGCAGATGGTCATCGGCGATGTGGACGGACTTGAGCATTTGGTGGCCAACGCGCCCTGGCTGAGCGGCGATCATGTGCAGGCTGTGCTTGATCATGGCGACCGGTCGGCGGTTGTGCGGGCGTTGGCGCGGCGCGGCGATCTGAGCGTTGCAGCGCAGCGTGC
>JBCCRB010000354.1:0-3538 GCA_039208465.1 Pseudomonadota bacterium | reverse complement strand
GGAAGTCGGCCCTGGCGTTGAGGGTTTGCAGGTCGGCGACCATGTTATCCCGCTCTATACGCCAGAGTGCCGCGAGTGTGACTATTGCCTCAACCCGAAAACAAATTTGTGCCAGAAGATCCGCTCGACCCAAGGCCAAGGCGTCATGCCTGACGGGACCAGCCGTTTTTCCTATAAGGGCGAGAAGATCCTGCACTATATGGGCTGCTCGACCTTTTCCAATTATACGGTCCTGCCCGAAATTGCCTTGGCCAAGGTGCGAACCGACGCGCCGTTTGACAAGATTTGCTACATCGGTTGCGGCGTGACGACCGGCATCGGCGCGGTGATGTTCACAGCCAAGGTGGAGCCCAATTCGACGGCTGTTGTTTTTGGGCTCGGTGGCATTGGCCTAAATGTCATCCAGGGGCTGAAAATGGTTGGCGCGCGGCAGATTGTCGGTGTCGATACCAATCCCGCCAAGGAACAGATGGCCCGCCAATTCGGCATGACTGACTTTGTCAATCCGAAGGACGTCAAAGGCGACATGGTCGGCCATCTCGTCGACCTGACCGGCGGTGGCGCTGACTATTCCTTTGAATGCATCGGCAATGTCGATGTGATGCGCACCGCGCTGGAGTGCTGCCACAAAGGCTGGGGCACCTCGGTGATTATCGGCGTGGCACCGGCGGGCGCTGAACTCTCAACCCGGCCCTTCCAATTGGTGACCGGCCGCAATTGGCGCGGTTCGGCCTTTGGCGGCGCAAGAGGCCGTTCCGATGTGCCGAAAATTGTCGACATGTATATGGAAGGGCGCATAAACATAGACAGTCTGATAACGCACACGATGAGCCTGGATGAGATCAATCACGGATTTGATCTCATGCATGAGGGCAAGAGCATTCGATCGGTGGTATTGTATTGATGGGGCAAATCTCGCGCGAAAAAGCGTTTCGATCCTTTGGCGGCATGCTTGAAGTGTTTGATCACGAGAGCCATGCCTGCCAATGCACAATGCGTTTTGCGGTCTTTACGCCGCCGCAGGCTGAGCACGGGGCTGTGCCCGTGCTGTGGTGGCTGTCTGGCCTGACCTGCACTTGGGCCAATGCAGCTGAAAAAAGCGGGATCCAGCGCTATGCGGCCGAACATGGCCTGATGGTGATCTTTCCCGATACATCGCCACGGGGTGATGGTGTGGCCAATGATGAAGCCTATGATCTGGGGCAGGGCGCTGGTTTTTACATCAACGCCACGCAGGAGCCCTGGGCGCCCCATTTCCAGATGGAAGAATATGTCGTCAACGAGCTGTGCTCGGTGGTCCGCGACAATCTCCACATGGCCGATATGGAGCGGCAGGGGATTTCAGGTCACTCGATGGGCGGCCATGGCGCCCTGACACTGCATCTGAAACATCCCGAGCGCTATAAATCCGTGTCGGCCTTTTCACCCATCGTGAACCCGGCAGATACACCCTGGGGCGAAAAATGCTTCGCAGCCTATCTGGGCGATGATCGCGAAGCGTGGAAAGACCATGACACGATCAGCCTGGTCAAACGCCAGCCCACCAACGCCCAATTACTGATTGATGTTGGGGCCGATGATGAGTTTGAGGATCCCTATCTGATGTCATCGCGGATCATCGATGCGTGCGCCGACGCGGGCCAATCGCTCGCGCACAATGTCCGTGACGGCTATGACCACTCCTACTATTTCGTCAGCAGCTTCATGGGAACACACATGGCGCATCACGCGGCAATTCTAAACAGCAAGTGATGTATCACGTCGGTCGGGGTATTGCGGGCTAAGCAGAGGGTAACCGCACTATTTCGAGTATAACTTCGTAAATCCGTCACAATTTTCTTACCATTGGAACCGAAAAACAGTACGGAATTATCATGGACGTTCAATTTCTTGATATCACGGGCGCGAACATCGTCTGGCTTCTGATCGCTGCCTTCATCATCGTCTGCATTTTCCTCGGTGTTCGGATCGTGCCGCAAAGCGAGAAGTACGTCGTTGAGCGATTTGGACGCTTGCGCAGCGTGTTAGGGCCAGGCATCAACCTCATCGTGCCGTTTCTCGATCAGGTGGCGCACAAGATTTCCATTCTTGAACGGCAGCTTCCCAATGCATTGCAGGACGCCATTACGGCGGACAACGTTTTGGTAAAGGTGGAGACCAGCGTGTTCTACCGGATCATCGAACCAGAAAAGACGGTCTATCGCATCCGCGATGTTGATGGCGCGATCGCCACGACCGTGGCAGGCATAGTGCGCAGTGAAATCGGCAAGATGGAATTGGATGAAGTTCAATCCAATCGCTCCCAACTGATTGGCAAGGTGCGCGAGCAAGTGGCCATGATGGTCGATGATTGGGGCATCGAAGTTACGCGCGCGGAAATTCTGGATGTCAATCTGGATGAGGATACCCGCGCGGCCATGTTGCAGCAATTGAACGCGGAACGAGCAAGGCGGGCGCTGGTCACCGAAGCGGAGGGCAAACGGCGCGCTGTCGAATTGGAAGCGGATGGCGAGTTGTATGCCGCTGAGCAGGATGCCAAGGCCAGACGAATCCTTGCTGACGCAGAGGCCTACGCAACGTCAATCATTGCTGAAGCGATCCAGGAAAATGGTCTTGAAGCTGCGCAATACCAAGTAGCGCTAAAGCAGGTCGAAGCCTTGAGCATGGTCGGCAAGGGCGAGGGCAAGCAGACCGTGATCCTGCCGGCAGCCGCGCTTGATGCCTTTACCGATGCGTTTTCGCTACTCGGGGCTAAAAAATGATCCCCTGGCATGAATGGTGGGCCTGGGCTGCTGCCGGTGTTGTCTTCGCGATCGCGGAAACCCTGACACCGGCTTACGCTTTTTTGGGCATGGCAATCGGCGCCTTTGCGGTCTCCGCGGCAATACCGGTCATGTCCATGGCTGGTTTTACACTGCCCGGCCTGCCGGTGTTGATCCTCGCTTTTGCGCTGATGTCATTCGTGGCCTGGCTATGCTTGCGCATCTTCTTTGCCCCGCCGGGCCGCCAAGTCAAAATCTGGCGCCGTGACATCAATGAGGACTAAGCCGCCATTTGGCCGGAAACAGCCGATTGATCTCGGACAATGACAGTTCTGTGACACTGTACAATGCTTCTCCGCTTAGGATGGAGGAGCCTATGATCTCTCTGGAGGATATGGTCGGCATGAGCGGGCTGACCGAAGAAGAAATACTGGCCATTGCCGAGCATGAGCATGTCTCGCCGAGCATCGCGTCGGGATTGGCCGCTTATCTGTCGCAGGACCATGAGGGCCTGTCGAAAGTGTGCACCATGATCATCGATGACATCAGGAAGGCGCAGGCATCAGGCAGCGTCGACCATGAGCGCGAATTGCTGCATGTGCTGCATCATTTCTTGCGTGCGCATCCGGGCGAGCGGCCAACCGCCCACCCCTGGAGTTCGGTTTTTTAAGGGCAAAACCCGTCACATATTCGGATAGACGGGGCCTTCACCGCCCTGCGGCACGGTCCAATTGATGTTGCCGTTCGGATCCTTGATGTCACAGGTTTTGCAATGC
>JBCCRB010000353.1:0-3544 GCA_039208465.1 Pseudomonadota bacterium | reverse complement strand
GTCAGGCCCAACCAATTCATCCTGACCAACCACCTCCGAAAGAGATGCGGGCCGCAGGCGGTCGGCCAACGGCTTCTGCACCGTGCTGCTTTGATCGTCATTTTCAGCGAAGAGATCGGCCATGGTCAAAAACGCACAAACTGACGGATCCGGCGCCCTTGCCGGTCAATTTCATAGCGCCACGAACGGGTATCGCTTTGTGTCACACGGGCCAGATCGACAGCATTGCGCACGCGTTCGCCATTCAATGCAATCACGACGTCGCCCGGCAAGATGCCGTACCGGCTTGCAAGCCCGCCACGCTCGACTTCCATGACCAGCGCGCCAGTGTCGGTTGCCAAGCCGTAGCGCTGGGCAAGCGGTGCTGTCAGGCTGGTCACGACCGTGCCGTTGAATGGATTGCGCCCGGTAATCGTCACGGTTTGCGCGGCATCCGGCTCGGGCGGACGCTCCAGGCGTACCGACAGCGTGCGCTCCCGATTGCGGCGAAGTATCGTGAACGTGGCGTCGCGTCCTGGACCGAGCGTCGCCAGCCGATAACCCAGAGCATCGGGATGTTCGATTAATTCGCCTTCAACCCGCAGGATCACGTCACCGGCCTGCAAGCCAGCCGCTTCGGCAGAGCTCTCCGGCAAGATGTCGACCACCAGGGCGCCAAACGGCCGTGACAGCCCCACGCTTTCAGCGATCGCAGCGTCTAGGGCTTGGAACGAAGTGCCAATGAACGGACGCTCAAAAACATCCGCGCCACCCAGAGCCTGATCAACCACCGCACGGACCATGTTGGACGGAATGGCAAAACCGATACCATTTGATCCGCCCGATCGCGAAAAGATGGCTGTGTTAATGCCGATGAGTTGGCCAGCCATATCGATCAGCGCACCGCCCGAGTTACCCGGGTTTATCGCTGCGTCGGTTTGCAGGAAGAACCCGAAATCAGAAACGCCCACACGCGTGCGCGCAGTGGCCGAAACAATGCCGGATGTGATGGTTTGCCCCACACCAAATGGGTTCCCGATGGCCAAAACCAGATCCCCGGTCAGCACCTCGTCTGAGTCCGCGAAGGGTAAAGGCACGAACCGTTCGTTCGCCTCCAATTGAAGGACGGCCAAATCCGTGCGTTCATCGCGCAAGACGATGCGGCTTTGAAATTCACGCCCGTCCGCCAAGACAACACGCACTTCGTCAGCGCCATCAATCACATGGTCATTGGTCACCACCAGCCCGGCAACATCAACGATGACACCCGAACCAAGCGACGACTGCACCCGCGCGGGCCCGCGAAAACGCTCGCCGAAAAACTCCTCAAAGAACGGATCACCCGAAAAAGGTGAGCGGCGCTGCACTTGGCGGGCTGTGTAAATGTTCACGACCGAAGGTGCTGCCTGTTGCACGAGCGGAGCGTAGGAGAACTGGATCTGCGCGCGCGATGCTGGCACTTGCCGCGTAACGGTGCCGGTGCCAGCGTCAGAACCGCGCAAACTGTCCAGCAATTGCCCAAGCGGATTGTCCTGGGCATGGGCCTGCATAGAGATCACAAGCGCTGCACATAAGGTGATGAAACCAAGAGGCCGCACGTCACGCTCCACGAATCAAATCATGCAGCTATTTAGGAAACAAATAAGGGGGCCGTAAGACCCCCTTTTTCAAAGTTTACGCTTTGGCAGGCGCTTACGCCGCCGCTGCTGCAGCTTCTTCTTCTTCGGCTGCTTCTTCTGCATCCCGGCGCGCCAGATCGGCTGCGCCTTTTGCATCTACATCCCGGTCGACAAATTCGATAACGGCCATGGGCGCACTATCACCATAGCGGAAACCTGCTTTCATGATCCGCAGATAGCCGCCATTGCGATCTTCATAGCGCTTGGCAATCGTGTCGAACAATTTGCGCACCTGAGCCTGATCCTGGATTTGGCTGATCGCCTGACGGCGCGCGTGAAGATCACCGCGTTTGCCAAGTGTCACCAGTTTTTCCACGATCGGACGCAATTCCTTTGCCTTGGGCAAAGTTGTCACGATCTGCTCGTGTTCAATCAACGAAGCGGCCATGTTTGCAAACATCGCCTTGCGATGTGAGCTGGTCCGGTTCAGCTTGCGGCCTGCTTTACGATGGCGCATGAGCCTTCTCCTTGTTTGGTCACACTGATGCTGTAGCGATCAGTAGTGATCCTCATAACGTTTCGCGAGTTCTTCGATATTTTCTGGCGGCCAAGTCGGCACTTCCATACCCAGATGGAGGCCCATTGATGCCAAAACTTCTTTGATTTCATTGAGCGATTTGCGGCCAAAGTTCGGTGTGCGCAGCATCTCGCCTTCCGTCTTCTGGATCAGATCGCCAATGTAGACAATATTGTCGTTCTTCAGGCAGTTGGCCGAACGCACCGACAATTCCAGCTCGTCGACCTTCTTCAGGAGCGCCGGGTTGAAGGCCAGTTCCTGAACCTGCTCTTCCTGCGTTTCACGCTCAGGCTCATCAAAGTTGACGAACACACCAAGCTGATCCTGCAGGATACGCGCAGCAAACGCCACCGCATCTTCACCAGAGACCGCACCATTGGTGTCGATCGTCATGGTCAGCTTGTCATAATCAAGCACCTGACCTTCGCGTGTGTTTTCAACCTTGTAAGACACTTTACGTACCGGCGAATAAAGGCTGTCGACCGGGATCAGGCCGATCGGCGCGTCTTCCGCACGGTTGCGCTCGGCAGGCACATAGCCTTTGCCAGCATCGATCGTGAATTCCATGCGGATCTCGGCACCCTCATCGAGCGTGCAAAGCGCATGGTCAGGATTGAGGATTTCGACATCGCCCACTGTCTGGATATCGCCAGCCGTTACAACGCCGGGCCCCTGCTTGCGCACGACCATACGCTTCGGTCCGTCACCTTCCATCCGGATCGCGATCTCTTTGACGTTCAAGACGATGTCGGTGACATCTTCGCGCACGCCCGGGATCGACGAGAATTCATGCAGGACACCGTCGATCTGCACCGCGGTCACCGCTGCACCGCGCAACGATGACAACAGAACGCGCCGTAGCGCGTTGCCAAGGGTAAGTCCAAATCCGCGCTCAAGCGGCTCCACAGTCAGTGAAACACGCGCGCCCGAGCCTTTAAACTCCACCTTGTTCGGTTTGATCAGTTCCTGCCAGTTCTTTTGAATCACGTTCATTGTCCTTCAAGTTTCCTTGCCACCATCCATTCGTGGCAACAGATCTTGCATCAGCCGTCGGAGGATTGGCGTCGGCCGATCTATGTGATGTCGTCAGGTGTCAGACCCGGCGGCGTTTGCGCGGACGGCACCCATTGTGCGGGATTGGCGTCACATCGCGAATAGAGGTGATGGTAAAGCCGGCCGCCTGCAGCGCGCGGAGAGCCGACTCACGACCGGAACCGGGGCCACACACTTCCACTTCCAGCGACTGCATGCCGTGTTCCTGCGCCTTACGGGCGCAATCTTCCGCAGCCACCTGCGCCGCAAACGGTGTGGATTTGCGCGAGCCTTTAAAGCCCTGCATACCCGCCGATGACCAGGCAATGGCATTGCC
>JBCCRB010000352.1:0-3553 GCA_039208465.1 Pseudomonadota bacterium | reverse complement strand
GGACGCGAATCTGAAGATCACCATGCATGGTCCATCACACGGCATCGGCTCAGGCTTTGCCTTTGATGGAAAGGATGGCACCGGCACCCAAACCATCATTGCCATGGAGGAAAACAAATCCGTGACCATGCAGATTGATCTGGGCGCCATGGGCAAGCCAGTCACACAATTCCGCCTTGCCCCGATGGACGGCAAAACTGAGGTGACCTGGTCGACAAAGTCGGACTTCGGCTTCAACCCGGTGGGGCGTGTCTTTGGCCTGTTTTTGGATGGCATGTTGGGGCCAGACTATGAGCTCGGCCTGCGTGAGCTCAACAAAGCGGCACAAGCGGCATAATCAAGAGAGGGACAATCATGCGCTACACATTTTTTCTCTATAATGACGAGAGCCAGTTCGCCAGCATCAGCGAAGAACAGATGCAGCAGAGCTTCAAAGTCTTTGGCGAATACATCGGCCAATTGAAGGAAGCCGGTATCCTCGTCGACACGGACTGGCTTCAGCCCTCGCCCACCGCCACGGTCATCACGCTCAAAGACGGCAAGAAGAAAATCCAGGACGGCCCCTATGCCGATACCAAGGAGCAGCTTGGCGGCACCTTTGTGATCGACGTGCCTGACCTGGATGCGGCGCTGGCGTGGGCGGAAAAATGCCCGTCAGTCCATTATGGACTGATCGAAATCCGGGCATCGGCGATGCCCGAAGGTGGCAATCCGCACGCGGGTTGACCGGTGCGGGAAACCCCAGAAATTGATGATGCGCGGGCGCAGGCCGAACATGTCGCCCGCACATCCTACGGCAAGCTGATCGCCGTGCTTGCCAAGCAGTCCGGTGACATCGCCGCCGCCGAAGACGCGATCGCCGATGCTTTTGCCAAGGCGTTGGAAGTCTGGCCGAGAGACGGCACGCCGACAAGCCCCGAGGCCTGGCTGCTGACCGTCGCCAAAAACAAACACCGCGATGTTGCAAAAAGCGCGGCGGTTCGAACGGCAGCCGGATCGCTCAATGATGAGGAATTCACCATGCCGCAAATGACAACCGCCACAGCCAACAGTGCCAGCGCGATCATCCCCGATGAACGGTTGAGCCTCATGTTTGCCTGCGCACACCCGGCCATTGATGAGCATATCCACACGCCGCTCATGCTGCAGACCGTGCTCGGTTTAGAGGCCAACGACATCGCATCGGCCTACCTCGTCCCCGGTGCGACATTGGCGCAGCGCCTGGTGCGCGCAAAACGCAAGATCAGAGATGCACGCATTCCGTTCATCATTCCCCAAGCCGACGAGATCGCGCCGCGCCTGGAAAGTGTGCTGGAAGCCATATACGGCGCCTATTCACTCTCCTGGCAGGAGGCAGCCAAGAGCGATATCACCAGCGATCTGGCGTCCGAAGCCCTTTACCTTGCCCATGTGGTCAGCGATTTGCTGCCCCGCGAACCGGAAGGTCTGGGGCTCGCCACGCTCATCGCCTATTCGCTCGCGCGTCGCCAAGCGCGCTTGGATCATGCCGGCATCCTGGTGCCAATTGACCAACAAATCACCGATTTGTGGGATCTTTTGCTGATCAAACGCGCGGACAAATTGCTTGCGCGCGCGTCAAGTCAAAAGCGCCCGGGCCGCTTCCAGATCGAGGCTGCCATCCAGGCCGTGCATTGCGATCGCGCCCGCACCGGCAAGACTGATTGGCAAGCGATCGCGGCACTGTACGACGGGTTGCTTTCCCTGGCACCAACCATGGGCAGCGCGGTCGCCCGTGCATCCGCTGTCGGCCAGGCCTATGGCGCGCCGGCGGGGTTCAACGCCTTAGCGACGATTGACCGCTCGGATGCTGAAAGCTTTCAACCCTATTGGGCGACATTGGCTTTCCTGCACAAGCTTGCCGGTGATGCGGCCAAAGCACAGGAGGCTTATAACAAAGCCATCAGCCTGTGCACCGATATCCCGACACGACGCTGGCTGGAAAAGGCAAAGAAAACCGGGCTGTAACAGGCGCTAGCCGAGCTGTTCCTGCGACCAGGCTTGTAAGGCGTCGAGCGCAACCAGAGCCGATTTTCCGTGATCCGTTACGCGATACTGAACCGCAAATGGCCGCGTGGATAGGACTTCCCGTTTGATTAGACCATGCGCTTCCAGATGGCGCAGGCGGTCAGCGATCATCTTCTTGCTGGCGCCATCGATCATGCGGCAAATATCGTTAAACCGCACCGGTTCCGCTCTCAAATGCCACAAAACGGAGCCAGTCCACTTGCCTCCCAACACGCGCATACCCTGCTCAATTGCGCAGGGCTGCGTGCAGGGTTCAGCGACCGATCGCCGGCCTTGAGCGTCTTGTTCAACCGCTGCTTTCATCTCTCTCAACCAGGTTACAAAAAGTATACTAGTTGTTTTTGGATATCTTTCCAGTCAGACGTGATCCCTGACGAAACAAGCAGCCATGAGTTCGCCATGCAAGCGCCGGATATCCATCTCTACACCGCAGCGACAATGAACGGCTACAAGCCTGTCATCCTCCTAGAAGAGGCAGGCGTGCCGTATGATCTGACCTTCATCAACTTCGCCAAGCGCGAGCAGAAGGCCGATGATTATGTCAAGCTCAATCCCAACGGCCGGATACCAACCATTGTCGACCGGTCCAACGGCGATTTCGCCGTCTTCGAAAGCGGTGCGATCCTTTGGTACCTGGCTGAGAAATACGGGAAGTTTCTGCCAAGCGACGCCAATACCAAATCCGAAACATTGCAATGGCTAATGTTTCAAATGGGCGGCATTGGACCGATGATGGGCCAGGCCATGTATTTCCAACGCATCGCCGCACCGAATGGCCAGGAAGAGCCGTTTTCCATCAAGCGCTATGTCGATGAATCGCGCCGCCTGCTGGAAGTGCTCGACACCAGGCTGAGCGATCGTGAATGGCTGGCGGGCGATGAATATACAATCGCCGACATGGCCACCTATCCGTGGGCCCGCGCCTATGTTTGGGCGAAAGTGTCAATCGACGGGCTGGATCATCTCAAGGCTTGGTTCGATCGCCTGGACGCGCGTCCAATGGTTCAAAAGGCCCTGACGATCCCAAAGGCCCAGCCGGCCTTCTGGGGACAAGCCGATGAGAGCGAATTCCTGAAAGAAAATGCCGCGCGATTTGCCGCTGATGTAAAGAGTTGAACATGCCGCCTGTTGAACCCGACAATCACTTCGCCGGAGAAAACAGCAGCTTCAAATAGGTCCGGAACAGCATGATCTGCTGCGCAGCATTATTGTGTTCGCGAAGCGCACGTTGCAGCACCAAGCCGCCCTCCACCACGCCGGAAACCATGTCGCCGAGCGCGTCCATATTGACCGGTTCGCGCGGCTCATAAACAGCAGCGATTTCCTCAAACATGCCGCGAAACCGCTTGCGCCAGCCCAAAATGGCCTGCCTGTTGAGCTCCCGTACGCCTTCGTCAAACAGCCGGTCCTGGTAGGCCGTGGAGGCGATCACACACCCCGGATGGCCCGTTGGCATTTCTTCCAGCATTTCCGCCAACAGCTTGAGCCCGATCAGCATGCAGTGCAG
>JBCCRB010000351.1:0-3562 GCA_039208465.1 Pseudomonadota bacterium | reverse complement strand
CGATCACCGCAACGACGGTGAGTTCCTTCTTGCCAGGTAGGTCCGCCAATTGATCCTCGACCGCGCCGTCCGGCGCCCAGTTTTCAGGCGTCGCGCCTGGCGTATAGGCCTCAGTGACGATGGATCGATCAAGCGGAAAATTCAGGGCAAAACGATAGTCCGCATCGCGCGGCAAAGTGTTTCGGCTCGGGTTTAGATTGTCGCTCATCAAGGCGGGCACAAACCGGTAGGGCAAGGTGACCGCACCGGACTGCGCATCGGGCATCAGCGCCTCAAACAGCATCGGCCGAATAGCGATTTTGGTGCTGGTTTCGTCAAATGACCATTCATGCGTGGCAGCGGTGCTTTCAAACAGGGCTGTCCACACCGCCATATTTTCATCGCCCGCGCCGCCGGTCATGAAGCCCGGCAACGGCTGATCGCCGAAAGTGAAGCGTTTTCCGTTTTTCAGGAACCAGGTTTCATAAGGTCCATCGAACCGTTCAAGCCGCATGGTGGATCAGCCCAATTCGCTAACGGCTCTGCCATAGAGCCAAGTGATCGGCTCGACATTGATGAAAGTTGGTGGATCGATCTCGGTGGCCGTGATGGCCTGGAAACCGGTAAGTGAGAAGTCGAGATCGGCGAAGGTGGCGTTGGGATCGGTGGAGAAGGTGGTTGGATCCGCAGGGTCGAGTTTCTGGTTGATCAGCTTGACGCTTGTGTTGCCGACCGTTGCGCCACCCATGGCGAGTACCAATCTGGCAACGCTGCGTCCGATGATGGCCCCGGCCCAGCTATCGACCGGGTAATGGACCCCGGCAACGGTGCGGTTGACGGCGATCCGCTCGGCCATCTTGGCCACCAGCTTCCGACGGTTTTCGGTATCGCGGCTGCCGTCGGTCGGCATTTGATCCTGTTCCACATCGAGCAAATGGCTCAGCATTTCCGATACGGCAAAAGCCTCGGCAGCATGGGCGCTTGGGTAGCTGCCATGTTTTGGCGTGGCGATCATCGGCATCATTGCCGCGCTGACCTGATCGGGCCGCGGCACGGCGAGCGATGTTTTGGCGGTCATGCATACATGCGCCGTGAGCACTTGGGTGAGCAGGATCAGTTCGCCGACGTGGCGATAGCGCGGCGAGTTCATACCCATGATCATGCCGAAATAGTCGGTCGGAAAGCCAAGCTGCGAGGTGATTTCCGGCGACCGTTCCCCGCGTTGGTCGGCATATTTTTCGATTTGTGCAATCTGGCCTTTCAACATGTCCAGGTCCGGTGCGGCGGTCAGGTTAGCTAGATCCTCAGACCCGGTGTTGAGCAAAAACTTGCCACCACCGGTCACGTCCCAGGAGATGTTGGTGAAAAATGAAGACAGGTAGAGTGATCCGCGCACCCAATCGGCGCAATCACCCATGTCATCGGGACGCAATTCGTTCGCCTCGGACGGGCCTGTAACGTAGTCGATCGCCTCGGCCGCCGTCATCATGCCGATGGTCTGGGCACCGTTGAATTGGGCGGACGCCCCCGCGCCTTGGAAACCACCCAGGCCACCCAGGCCGCCCAAACCGCCAAGTCCACCCAAGCCGCCCAGACCACCGAGCCCGCCGAGCCCGCCAAGGCCGCCGAGGCCCCCAAGTCCGCCCAATCCACCGAGGCCCCCCAGCCCGCCTAATCCGCCAAGTCCGCCCAAGCCACCCATCAATGCCATTTGATTATCCTATCTTTTTGGTATGCCGGCATACGCCAGCGCTGCTGCCATGCGTTTGCCAATCTCGAATTGTGCCGCCGGATGTGTGGAGAGGTAGCTTTCAACCGTGAAGTCCGGCTGGTGGTCCAGGATCTTACTGGCGACGGCCGCCGCTTCAGCATCCAGACCCAATTCCTGCAGCGCTGCCAGTTTGACCCGCATCGTCGATGCATGACGGTTGTTGGTCGACAGCGACCGATTTGCCAAATCCAGCGCGGTCTTGTTGTCATGATTGGCAAAATGCGCGGTCGCCGAAAGGGAATCGTAGAAATAACCAAGCGGATCAATCGGTGACAGATGGCGGGCATGGCCGACATGTTTGACCGCCTCCTGCGATTTGTCGGCAAAGGCGCATAAAGCGCCTTTCAACAGCCAAGCCAAGCCCTCATTGGGGTTGTAGGACAGGGCGGTTTCGAACCGCTTGCCGGCGGTATCAAGATCATGGCGCAGATTGTTCAGCGCGAACCCATCCATCGTCAGCGACATCGGGCATTTCGGGTTGATATCGAGCGCTCTGGCGGTGGCGTCAAAGGCAAGCGAGATATCGCGCTTGGGGTTGGTCGACCAGCCATTTGTGACGGCCAGAATATACCATTTGCCGAGCCAGGCGAGCAATTCGCTCTTTCCCTCGGCCCGGGCGATCGCCTCTTCCAGCAAGGGTCTGGCGCGCGAGAAGGCCCGCAGCGTGTTTCTGTGCATGTAGCCGATGCCGGCCAGCAGCAACCGATGATTGGGCACATTGACCGCCTCGGTCTGGTGCGCCGACGTGATGGCTTCATCGATCACCGTTTCCCCGACCGCCTTGGCAACTTGCGCCGTCAATTGGCTGTTGAGATCGAACATTTTGTTATGATCGGCGGTAAAACGGCGGGTCCACAGGATCTCACCGTCACTTGTCTCGATAAAGTCGAGTTCAGCGATGATCTGGTCGCCATTGCGGCGTACCGTGCCGGTCACGGCATAATCTGCCGCAAGGCTTGATCGAATATCTTGCGTTGTCAGCGCGCGTTGGTTCAAGCGCCGGGCGGACAAATGGGAAATAACCGATATCAGGCTGGAACGCGCCAGCGACCGGCTGATGTCCTCTGCCATCCAGTCACCGATAACTTCGCCTTCGCGCCCGCCATTGAGCGACAGGAGCGGAATGATCGCGATTGTGGGGGTGAATTTGAGCTGGTTTTTCTGGCGGTTTGCTGAGGCGCCCATCGCGACGAGGGACTGGGCCTGCCGCTTATGGGCGACCCATTGCTTGAAAGCGGTCTCATGGACCTCAAAGCCTTCCAAAAACATGTCGTCAGCGGGAAAGGTAACGTGCTCGACCCGTTCAAGCTTGATCTGGATGTCCTGATTGGTGGTGACAAACAGTTCGGCGAAATCCTCGCCCATGGCTTTGCGCATGTCAGCCAGGGTGCGTCGCAAAACGCCCTTTGCACGTTCCGTGTCGTATGTGCTGTCGGCCCACAGCGTTTTGGCCAGGAAATCGCGCGAGCGCCGCCCCTCAACCCCGTCAACCAACAGCGCGATCATGGCTTTTTGTTTCTTGCCGGTAATATCGGTCGCGTTGGCACCCACTGTCCGCATAACGCAACAGCCGAACAGACTAATTTGCATTTTTGCCTGTGCCATCGGTCGACCTCCATCGTAACGGTAGCAAGACGTTACGAAACGCGAAAGCGCCTCACGCATTTCTCACGCCGCATCCGTGCCGCGCTGGTTAGTGTCGGCCCATGAGCAATCTGCCTTCCGACGAGAATTTCAGACAAAAAACCGGTGTGCGCGACGTGCCGGACTTTTTTCATCGGTGGGATGAATTTCGACAAACCATCTTGCCGG
>JBCCRB010000350.1:0-3564 GCA_039208465.1 Pseudomonadota bacterium | reverse complement strand
ATTGCCGCTGATCTGGACGGCAAGGACTTTATCGTTGTGCGTTCAGCCGGTGAAACCGGTCAGCTCTACGGCTCGGTTTCCACGCGCGATATCGCCGAGTTCCTGGTTGAAGAAGGGTTCCAAGTTGCCCGTAACCAAGTTGATCTGAAGACACCGATCAAAACAATCGGCCTGCACACGGTCGATGTGGTGTTGCACCCGGAAGTTGTGACGCAAGTCACGCTGAACGTTGCCCGTTCAACCGATGAAGCCGAACGCCAGGCAGCCGGTGAAGATCTGACATCAGCCGACGCAATCTATGGCGAAAACGAAGAAGCGTTTGAGTCGCTGGCAGACTTTGAAGAGGAAGACGGCCCGCGCGCACCGCGTGAGGATGCCGGCGAAGATGCTGGCGAAGAAGCGCCTTCAGAAGAAGGCGGTGAAGAGGAAGCGGCTTAAGCCGCCCCCTTCCCCAAAACGAGTAAGGGCGAACCGCTTGGCTCGCCCTTTTTTTTTATTTGCGGACGTCTGCGTAAAAGTCGAACGACAGATAAGCCATAAAACCAAGCAGGATCGCGGCGTTCAACAGCGGGAATGCAAGTTCTGACATTTTCAATACTCCATCATTGGTGTTGCGGTTACAAAAAATGCTGGCATGTTCCCCTTCCGATGCGACGTTCTACGCGGGCGCTGAAAGCTGGACTTGGACAGAACCGCGCATGCGACAGTCTGCCCGGAAGCGGCGGTGATCCGCGGCTTTTTCTCATTTCGACACGAATCACTTAAGTTTTGTGTCAACGCGATTTCGCCATATCCACGGAATAGAAATTTGCCCCTGTGAATACCGGTCAGATCGCAAATTCGATCTGTTTTGCGCACATTTCTGCGCTAGCAAGAATGCGCATCGGGCTATCAAGCGGGAGACGGGACTGACATGGCAGACGCGGTCATCAATTTAAAAACCAACGACAATGACCCTGCACAGCAATTGTACCGCGAGTCGCCGGGCAATATTGAAGCCGAGCAAGCCCTGCTTGGTGCTATCCTGGTCAACAATGATGCGTTTTACCGGGTTTCGGACTTTTTAAAGCCGGAGCATTTCCTGGAACCGCTTCACCGGAAAATCTACCAACTCGCCGGTGATCAGATCCGTCTGGGCAAGACTTCAAATCCGGTCACGATCAAGACGTTCTTGCCGGCTGAGGAGAAGATCGGCGACATTACTGTTGCGGCCTATCTGGCGCGGTTGGCCGCTGAGGCCGTTACCATCATCAATGCGGAGGATTATGGCCGCGCGATTTATGATCTGGCGATCCGACGCGCGCTGATCGGCATTGGCGAGGAGATGGTCAACGTCGCCTATGATGCGCCGGTTGAATTGCCGCCGAATGATCAGATTGAAGATGCCGAACGGCGCTTGTTCGAACTGGCCGAAACCGGGCGTTATGATGGCGGGTTTCAACCGTTTACCGACGCGGTGAGCCTGGCCATTGAAATGGCCAATGCGGCCTATCACCGGGACGGCCATCTATCAGGCATTTCGACCGGCATTCATTCGCTTGATGGGCGGATGGGCGGCTTGCAATCATCGGATTTGATCATTTTGGCTGGTCGTCCGGGCATGGGTAAGACGTCGCTGGCCACCAACATCGCCTTTAACATCGCGGCGGCCTTCCGTGGTGAGCAGCAATCGGATGGCTCAATGAAAGCCGTTGATGGCGGTGTTGTTGGGTTCTATTCGCTGGAAATGAGCTCTGAACAGCTCGCAACGCGGATCATCTCCGAGCAGACGGAGATCCCCTCCTCCAAGATCCGGCGCGGTGAAATCACCGAAGCCGATTTTGAAAAGCTTGCCATTTGCGCCAGCCAGATGGAGCGGCTGCCGCTTTACATCGACCAGACCGGCGGCATTTCGATCGCCCAATTGGCGGCCCGCGCGCGGCGGCTAAAACGCCAGCGTGGGCTGGATGTGATGATCATCGACTATGTGCAATTGATGACTGGCTCGTCGGCCAAGGCAAGCCAGAACCGGGTCCAGGAGATCACCGAAATCACGACCGGCCTGAAAGCGCTGGCCAAGGAACTGAACGTGCCGATTATTGCACTTTCACAGCTTTCGCGGCAGGTGGAAAGCCGGGACGACAAGCGGCCTCAATTGTCGGATTTGCGTGAATCGGGCTCGATCGAGCAGGACGCCGACGTGGTGCTGTTTGTCTATCGCGAAGAATATTATGTGAAGAACGCTGAACCGCGCCGCACGTCGGAAGAGATCGCGGCCGATATCAAAACCGAGGAATACATCGCCTGGGAAGAGAAGATGGCGAAAGTGGAGGGCACGGCCGATGTGATCATCGCCAAGCAACGCCACGGCCCGACCGGCACGGTCAATCTTGGGTTCCAGGCTGAATTTACCCGCTTCTCTGATATTGCTGATGCCAGCCGCCTGCCTGAACGGTTTGAGTGATTTTTCGCCCGCTTGCCATGCGGACAACATGCTCCTATAGTGAGAACATTTGGAGAACATGATCGGAGGTTTGCCATGGATTTGAAAGCAATTGGCGAGGCGCTCGTGGCCCACTGCAATGCAGGCACGGAACGCGAAGCGCTGAAGACACTTTATGCAGATAATGCCGTTTCGATCGAAGCGACACCCAATCCACAGACCGGCACAGCGGTGACAGAAGGCCTTGACGGGATCAATGGCAAGCATGATTGGTGGGATGGTGCAATGGAGACGCACTCGGCCCAGGCCGATGGTCCCCATCTGCATGGCGATGATCGTTTTGCTGTCTATTTTCAAATGGATGCGACCGACAAGGAAAGCGGCCAGCGCTTCGACATGAAGGAAGTGGGCGTGTACACGGTCGCCGACGGCAAGATCGTGAAGGAAGAATTCTTCTACACGATGTAGTTTTGCGAGGCGGGCGCTTTGACGGAACATGAACTAGCGGGCGCCCGCCTTACCATTAACCTTGGTGCATTGGTGGCAAATTGGCGCGACCTCAATAGCCGGTCCGCACCTGGACGAGCTGGCGCCGTTGTGAAAGCCAATGCCTATGGGCTTGGCGTTGACCCTATCGTGCCTGCCCTTTTGAAAGCGGGCTGTGACACATTCTTTGTTGCCCTGCCGCAGGAAGGCGTTGCGGTGCGCGCGTTGGCGCCGGAGGCCACGATCTATGTGCTCAATGGTGTTTTGGACGGGCAAATCGCGACGTTAACGGCGCACCATTTGCGTCCGCTCCTGGCAAGCGCAGACCATTTGCATCTATGGGCGCAAACGGATGGCGCGCCGTATGGCTTGCAGGTGGATAGTGGCATGAACCGGCTCGGCTTGCGCGTCGACGAGGCACTTGCCATGCGTGACACGCTGCTGCCTGGCTGCACACATGTGATGAGCCATTTTGCCTGTGCCGATGAGCCCGATCATCCGCTCAATGGGCAGCAAATTGAGTCCTTTCAGGCCGTTAGCGCGGTTTATTCAGACATTGAATCCAGCCTGTCGAACTCTGCCGCCATCATTTCAAGCGGCGCGCATGGTCATCCCCTCACCCGGCCAGGCATTGCGCTTTATGGCGGCGCGGCGGT
>JBCCRB010000349.1:0-3568 GCA_039208465.1 Pseudomonadota bacterium | reverse complement strand
TTTGGCCTTACCATTGATGATATTGATCTTTGGGAATTGAACGAGGCCTTCGCCGTGCAGGTGTTGCACAGCCGCGATTTGCTGGGCATCGATAATGAGAAGTTGAACGTCAATGGCGGCGCGATTTCAGTCGGTCATCCCTACGGCATGTCAGGCGCTCGCATGGTCGGTCACGCCCTGATCGAAGGCAAACGCCGTGGCGCAAAATATGTCGTCTGCACCATGTGCGTGGGTGGTGGCATGGGCGCTGCAGGACTGTTTGAGGTGTATTGATCGGCGTCTCGCCTCATAAGCCTGTGCAGTGTTCGCCATCCCGGGGCTCGTCCCCGGGACCCTCAAGGCCATCACATTTCACGTAAGCTTACGACAGGGCGTCCATCAAACGTTTGCACCAGTGCCAGCCTTCAAAGGTCCAGGGCACAGGCCCGGGATGACGGTGGTGTTTTTGTTTGAGCCTAAACTTTGAAAGACAAACCTATGACCAAATCTGTCAGCACCGAGATGCAAGGCGATATCGCTGTCATCTGGATCGACAACCCGCCCGTCAACGCCCTGTCCCATCATGTGCGCAGCGGCATCGTTGAAGAGTTGTCGAGTGCCGTTGCTAATGGCGCGAAAGCTGCGGTGATCGCCGGGCGTGGCAACACATTCATTGCCGGGGCCGATATCCGGGAATTCGGTAAACCACCTATTGAACCGGGCCTACCTGAGGTTTGCGACATCATCGAAGCAACGAGTATCCCCGTCGTTGCCGCGATTGAGGGCAATACGCTGGGCGGCGGCCTTGAGGTTGGACTGGCCTGCCACTACCGGGTTGCCAATTCCGCCGCAAAGCTGGGCCTGCCGGAGGTGAATCTCGGCCTGCTGCCCGGTGCCGGTGGCACACAACGGCTGCCGCGTTTGCTGCAAGACCCTATTGAAGCTGTCACGATCGTAGGCGGCGGTGCCCCCATCAACGGCACAAAGGCGGAATCCATCGGTTTGGTGGATGATGTTGTTGATGCGGACGTGGTGGACGCGGCGATCGCCAAGGCCAAAGCCGTTCACAATCAACCGTTCCAAGATCGCCGTCTCTCCAAAGTTGATCTGACCATGAGCGACGCAATCGCAGGGCAGTTTGATGAGGCGATGGTCGTGATTGCTAAAAAAGCAAGAGGCGCCATTGCGCCGGTCAAGGCTGCGGAGTGTGTGCGGGTCGCTTACGAGACCCCGTTTGCGGAAGGCATCAAAAGGGAGCGGGCGACCTTCATGGAATTGGTTGTTTCCGACCAATCAAAGGCGTTGCGTCACATCTTTTTTGCCGAACGGCAGGCCCCAAAACCGCCGGCCGACGTACAAGGCACGCCGCGCACCATCAAGAAAGTGGGCGTTCTGGGCGCGGGTACGATGGGCGGCGGTATCGCCATGACCTATGCCGAAGCCGGGTTTGACGTCACCATGCTGGAAATGAGCGACGCTGCGCTGGATCGCGGTCTGGCCACGATGGAGAAAAACTGGGCGCGGGGTATCAAGTCCGGTCGCATCACGCAGGCCGGTGTGGCGGAGCGCATGGCGCGCCTGTCGCGCACAACCAGCTATGATGATCTGGCCGATTGCGATCTGATCATCGAGGCCGTGTTTGAGACCATGGACGTAAAACGCGAGGTGTTTCGCAAGCTGGACGCGGTGGCAAAACCCGGCGCGGTGCTGGCCTCCAACACATCCTATCTCGACATTGACGCCATCGCAGCAGAAACCTCCCGACCGCAAGACGTGCTGGGGATGCACTATTTCTCACCGGCCAATATCATGAAACTGCTGGAACTCGTGCGAGCGGAAAAGACGGCAGACGATGTGTTGCTCACCGCGCTGGCGGTCGCCAAGAAAACGCGCAAAGTAGCGGTGGTAGCGGGTGTCGGCCACGGCTTTGTCGGCAACCGGATGCTCACGCCCTATTTGCGGCAGGCCAACCTTTTGGTGCTGGAAGGCGCATCGCCCGCCGAGGTGGACAAGGCGTTGACGGATTTCGGCTGGGCCATGGGGCCGTTTGCGGTATCCGATCTGGCCGGTCTCGACATCGGGTATAAATCCCGCGCTGACCAGGACTTGGACGAGCACGAAAAGCGGGTCTACACGGTCGCTGACCGATTGGTGGAAGCAGGCTTTTTGGGTCAAAAATCCGGCAGCGGGTTTTACGCCTACGATGCTGAGACCCGAGCTCGCAGTGAAAACACCGACGCCACACGCATCATCGAAGAAGTGCGCTCAGAACTGGGTATCAATACCCGCACCATCAGCGCCGAAGAAATCGTCGAACGCACGCAATTTGCGCTGGCCAATGAAGGTGCGCATGTCCTGTCAGAAGGTGTGGCGCAACGGGCTTCTGATATCGATGTCGTCTACAATTATGGCTATGGCTACCCACGCTGGCGCGGTGGCCCCATGCACTATCTCGACACGGTGGGGCTCAAGCCGGTTGCTCAAAAACTGGAAGACTGGAGCAACGGCGCAGGCGGCGTGCACTGGACCCCATCCGACCTGCTGATGTCACTGGCCGAAGACGGCAAGAGCTTCGCCGAGTTTGACCGGGAGGCAAAATGATGGCCAACCTTTTCGATCTTAAAGGAAAAACCGCAATCATCACCGGGTCTTCGCGGGGGATTGGTAAGGCGATCGCGGAGCAGATGGCCGCTCATGGAGCGCGGGTTGTGATCTCCTCGCGCAAGGCGGGGCCGTGCATGGAAGTCGCTGACGCGCTCAACGCCAAACACGGAGACGGCACGGCCATCGCGGTTTCGGCCAACATATCGTCCAAGGACGAACTCCAAAACCTTGTAGACGAAACCACAAAAGCCTTTGGCGACATTCATGTTCTCGTCTGCAACGCCGCGTCCAACCCGTATTACGGTCCCATGGCGGACATTGAAGACGAAGCGTTCGCCAAAATCATGCATAACAATGTTATCGCCAACAATCAGCTGATCGGCATGGTGTCGCCGCAAATGTTGGCGCGCAAGGACGGTTCCATCGTCATTGTCTCCTCCATTGGCGGTTTGAAAGGCTCTCCTATCATCGGAGCCTATTGCATATCCAAGGCGGCGGACTTCCAGCTGGCGCGCAATCTGGCCGTTGAGTACGGCGCGCAAAACGTGCGCATCAACTGCATCGCACCCGGCCTCATCAAAACCGATTTTGCCAAGGCGCTGTGGGAAAACCCCGACAATCTGAAAGCCGCACTCGCCACTACTCCTATGAAGCGGATTGGCGAACCGGACGAGATCGCGGGAGCCGCCGTGTTCTTGGCCTCCGATGCCGGGCGTTACATGACCGGCCAGCAAATCGTCATCGATGGCGGGCAAACCATCACATGATATGCGCTCACGCTGACGGCCCAAAGGGCCTTCGCTTCGCGGGAGCGGCGCATCAGCGCCGGACTGCTCTTCGCCGCCTTGTGCCAGACCATAGTAAATTTGGGAGATAGCATGAGCGAACTAGAGACGTTCCGCGCTGAGACGCGCGCTTGGCTGGAAGAAAATTGCCACGCCGACATGCGTGACGGTGCCCACGACGATGCAAGCGCCTGTTGGGG
>JBCCRB010000348.1:0-3571 GCA_039208465.1 Pseudomonadota bacterium | reverse complement strand
TTCCACCTTGCCGACCAGATCGCCGCCAACATCTGCACCCTTGGTGAAGATACCGCCGCCGAGACGGGCAAAGATGGAGATCAGGGACGCGCCGAAGCCGAGCGCCACCAGGGCGTCGATGACGATGCGATCTTCCGGTGCAAGGCCCATCAGATCAACCAGGATCCAGTAATAGACAGCAACGCCGAGCAGCGCCAAGCCTGCCACCAGCATGCCGGTGATCGCGCCAGACTTGAACGCGATCTCAAGGCCGCCCGACAGCGAATGGGCCGCGGCTTGCGCCGTGCGCACATTGGCGCGTACCGAGACGAACATGCCGATATAGCCTGCAACGCCTGACAGCACGGCACCGATGATGAAGCCGATGGCCGCCGTGGCGCCGAGCAGCAGCCAGGTGACGACTGCGACGACAACACCGACGACCGCAATGGTTGAATATTGACGGTTCAAATAGGCCTGTGCCCCCTCACGGATTGCACCGGCAATTTCCTGCATGCGGGCATTGCCCTGGTCTGCGGCCAGCACTGATTGTGTGGCCCAGACAGCGTATAGAATGGATACGAGACCGCACCCGATTACTGCGAGAAGCAGCATGATATTTCCTCCTTGACGGCATTTCCCGATCCGGAAACACGCATTCCCCAAAGTGGCCGCGAATAGGCAATGGCCTAAGCGGGTCGGCGGGACCTATGAAGGAAGCCAATCAGAGGGTCAAGCACCGCAAGGGCCATCGCGGCGCGGTTTGGCGATTATGTTGTTGGAACTTGGGCTTGGCGGCGGTTCGCGAGCGTATGCAAGACCAAAATGGCCAGACAGGTCGCGGCAACCGGCAGCGCGATCAGATTGAGGGCGAACCAAGCCTGTTCGGCAGTTTCACCGAATATGTTGAGCGCTGCGCCGGACAGAAGCGATGCAAGCGCGACGGTTGAGAAAAGCGCAAAGTCATGCACCCCCTGGACCTTGTTCTTCTCCGATGGGCGGTAAGTGTCTGTGAGCATGGCGGTTGCGCCAATGAAGCCGAAGTTCCAGCCAATGCCCAGAAGGATCAGCGAGAGCCAGAACTGCCATAATTGAACCCCGGACAAGGCAACCAGGGCGCACAGAAGCAGGATTGTGAGCCCTGCCCCGACCACCGTCTCCTTGCCGAAGCGAGCGATCAGCTTGCCGGTAAAGAAGCTTGGCGCGAACATGGCCATAACGTGCCAAGAAATACCGATGGTCGCTTCATCGGGCGTATAGCCGCAGCCAACCATGGCGAGCGGGGCGCCGGTCATCAAAAAGCTCATGAGCGCGTACGTCGTCACGCCGCAGGCAAAGGTGATCAGGAAACGCGGCTGGCGGATGATCTCTAGCAAGGGGCGTTCGTCGCCTTCGATTATCTCGTCATCAGCGGTAGCAAGATCAGCCTGGCCGCGGGTGTGGACAAAGGCCAGGATGACGAAGCCGACGAACCCCAGACCGATCACCGAGAAGAATGCACCGGCAAACTCCACCGGCGCCATCAGATTGCGGGTCATGATGACGAGCTGCGGGCCAATAATGGCGGCAAAGACACCGCCGCCAAGCACCCACGAGATCGCCGTTGCCTTGAATGATGGCGGCGAGACATCGGCGGCAGCGAACCTATATTGCTGCACAAAGGCGCCGCCAACGCCCATCACGGCCAGGCCGATCGCAAACAACCAGAAATCGCCCATCATCAGTGCCAAACCGGCGATCGCGCCGCTGAGCGCGGTGACGAGTGACCCGGCCATAAAGCCATGGCGACGCCCAACCGCGCGCATCAAAAGGGCTGCCGGCAAGGCGCCGACCGCCAGGCCGATGTTGAATCCGGTGACCGGTGCCGTTGCCAGCGTCTTGTCAGCTTCGAGCAGATAATAGCCCGCCAGACCACCCATCGAGATGGCAACCGGGGCCGATGAGCCGACGATGGCCTGTGCGGCGGCAAAGATCAGCGCACTTCGCTTGGCCAATTGCAATGGGGCAACCTGGTCGGTTGACATGAAAGCTCCGGGGTGGGTCCTGACCCTAACGCCCGTGTTCACGCGCGATGCGGTCAAGAACGGCGTTTACAGTTTTTGGTTCGTCTCCGCCATCATAGAACGCATTGGCGATTTCGACATACTCCGAAATGATGACAGGTCGGGGCACATCGTCGCGATGCAACAGCTCAAATGTGCCGCCGCGCAGTACAGCACGTAGCGTCCCGTCAAGGCGCGACAAGGACCAACCGTCCGCCAAAGCGGCGCGAATGATCGGATCGAGCGTGGTCTGCTTTTCAACGACACCCGATAACAGCGCGCGAAACCAGCTGGCATCGGCGGGCGCCAATTGCACACCGTCCAGCTCTTTGCCGAGACGGAATGTTTCATACTCAGCGGCCGTTTCCAGCACCCCCTGCCCCGACAATTCCATCTGGAACAACGCCTGCACGGCGGCAAGGCGCGCCGCGCCGCGCTTGTTGACGGTTTTGACCTTTTGATCCTGATCCGCCATTAGAGCGTACCTGTTTTTGATTGAATCGTTTGAGCGCCGGAGATTTGTGATCTGGCAAGGAGCGCAATGCGATGCGGTGCGGGCACCGTGAGCGTTTCGCGACACAGTCCAGAGCGCAAAGACCCAAGCTGAAACGATTGCATTTTCTTCTTCATGGTCAGCACGTTACCCTAACCGGCTTGGGTGTCTTTTGCATGTCGGCAGCGTCGAAATACTCGCATGATGCACCGCATCACGCTGCGGTATTCTCCTTACCGACAAACAAAATCCATCCCATCAAACCGCTCCAATCTAAACAAGATACGCTCTAGCGCGCGCCCAATGCCGCTTTAAGATCGATCATCGTCAGGGCAGCCTTGGCGGCAAAGCCACCCTTGTCTTTGCGGGCCGGGTCAGCGCGATCCCAGGCCTGATCCATGTTTTCCACGGTCATGATGCCATTGCCGAGTGCCAGATTTTCAGCGACCGACAGATCCATCAGCGCACGGGCTGATTCATTGCAGACAATCTCAAAATGATAGGTTTCACCGCGGATCACCATACCGAGCACCACATAGCCATCATAGTGCTTCTCACCGTCAACGGCGTAGGCGACGGCAGCGGGCAATTCGAGCGCGCCCATCACCGTGACCACATCATAGGTGCCACCGGCCGCCTCAAGCGCCGCCTTGGCACCGTTCAGCAATGCGTCGGAGAGATCATCGTAAAATCGCGCCTCGGCGATGAGGATGTGCGGCATCGGGCGGTCCGTTTCGTGAGGTTGATGGCCGCGCTTAGGCCTGTTTTTCCAATTCCGCAAGGCGGTCAACGTAACGTTTGACGTAACGCGCCAACCCGTCGACCTCCAGATTAACTTTGTCGCCCTGACGAGCTTCGCCCCAAGTCGTGACTTTCTGGCTATGGTCGATCAAAAGCACGTCAAACTTGTTGCCATCCACGCCATTGACCGTCAGCGATGTGCCGTCGAGCGCGACCGACCCTTTTGGCGCGATGAAGGGCGACAGGGCTTCCGGCGCCTCCAGCACGAAACGGGTCGCATCGCCTTCTGGCTTGACGGCAACAACTGCCGCCTGGC
>JBCCRB010000347.1:0-3606 GCA_039208465.1 Pseudomonadota bacterium | reverse complement strand
CGTCTCAGTGTCGTCGACCTCGACCAATTCACCCAAATGGAACATGGCGGTACGCTGAGAGACGCGCGCTGCTTGCTGCATCGAGTGCGTAACGATCGCGATTGTATATTCCCGGCGCAACTCGTCGATCAGCTCTTCGACAATGGCCGTGGCAATCGGATCAAGCGCCGAACATGGCTCATCCATCAGGATTACTTCAGGCGCAACGGCAATTGCCCGTGCAATACACAAACGTTGCTGCTGACCGCCAGATAGGCCGGTGCCCGGCTCCTGCATACGATCTTTGACCTCGTCCCAAAGCCCGGCACCGCGCAAGCTGGTTTCGACGACTTCATCCATCGCGGCCTTGGTTTTGGCCAAACCATGGATCCGTGGCCCATAGGCAATATTGTCGTAAATGGATTTCGGAAACGGATTTGGTTTTTGAAACACCATGCCCACACGGGCACGCAGTTCCACGACATCGATATCAGGATCGTAGATGTCCTCGCCGTCCAACTCTATGGAACCAGTCACGCGGCAAATATCGATGGTGTCGTTCATCCGGTTCAAACAACGCAGATAGGTTGATTTTCCGCAGCCGGATGGTCCGATCAGCGCTGTGACCTGACGCTCGTACAGATCAAGGTCGACACCAAAGATCGCTTGCTTATCACCGTAGAATACGTCGACCTTCTGGCCACGCATCTTAACCTTGTGATCGCCGGGCGCTTGCTCCATACGCTTTACCTTCTCTTGCGCTGTTTCCTGCGCAACCGGAATAGACGAATCTAATTTCATATCTTCTCTCTTCATCGGTTTACCAACGGCGCTCAAAGCGGCGGCGCAAGATAATTGCCAGAATGTTCATGGCCAAAAGGAATATCAACAGGATGATAATCCCGCCCCATGCTTTTTCATAGAAGCTCGTGTCGGCGCGTGCTGCCCATGTGTATATCTGTGCGGGCATTGCTGAGTTTGGCTCGGTGAAGCCGGCGATCAGCCCATCAGGATAGCCGCGCGCAACAAAGCCGACCATGCCGATCAAAAGCAGGGGCGCGGTCTCACCCAGCGCTTGCGCCAGGCCAATGATTGTGCCGGTCAAAATGCCAGGCGCAGCAAGCGGCAAAACATGATGAAACACAGTTTGCATTTTGGAGGCACCGACCGCGAGCGCTCCATCGCGGATTGACGGAGGCACTGACTTTAGCGACGCGCGCGTTGCAATGATGATGGTCGGCAAGGTCATCAGCGTTAGCACAAGGCCACCGACCAGCGGCGCTGACTGCGGCAAATGCATGAACTGGATGAACACGGCCAGGCCGAGAATGCCGAACACGATTGAGGGCACGGCGGCAAGATTGGCGATGTTGACCTCAATCATGTCGGTCCAAACATTTTTCGGTGCAAACTCTTCCAGATAGATCGATGCGGCAACACCGATTGGCAGCGACAGAAACAGAACGACCAGCATCATGAAGAAGGATCCAACCACGGATGCGCCGATGCCAGCGCCACCGGGATTATCAACGCCCGTGTCGGCGCCCGTCAAAAAGTTCCAGTTGAAGACGTTCTTGGCGATACCAGCCTCACGCATGCCGTCGACAATGTCGAGGTCCGTGACAATCATAAAGCGGCTGTCAACCAGCGTATCGCGGGTCACCCTACCCTTGAAATAGCCGTCAACGCGCGACGACGCGGGCAATTCAAATGAGACCGGCGTCCCCAGATCGCCCGGGTTGGCTTGATAATATTCGCGAATGATGCCGCCGGTTTTTCCGATGAGACGCTCGATCACTTCCGGTGAGATTTCGGCTTTGATCCCACTTTCAACGAGCTGTGCACTTAGCGCTTCATTGAAGTAATCTTCGTAGGCGGCCGTCTTGAATAATTGCGCTTCGGCGGCATCAAACTGCTCTTGCGTTAGCGTGAAATCGATGGCGACCACGGCGTTGGTGAAGGCGGGGATGCCCGATCGCACGATCGAGATCGCGAGCATGACCAAGAAAAACAGGCCAATAACGATCGCACCAATGCCATAGGCTTTGAAGCGTGCTTCTGCGCGATGGCGCTTCTTGGTGCGGTCATCGCGTGCCAGCAGCGACTTTGACGAGCGCGCCAAATCAGCGTTGAGACTTGTATCAGCCATTAATCATACTGCTCCCGATATCTGCGCACGATGTAAAGCGCCAGGACGTTCAGCCCGAGCGTGATGACGAAAAGCGTCATGCCAAGGGCGAAAGCGACCAGGGCTTCCGGAGATGAAAAGTCGGAGTCGCCGGTCAACTGCGACACTATTTTTGCCGTGATCGTTGTCATTGCCTCAAACGGGTTGAGCGACAGTCGGCCAGCTGCACCGGCGCCTAGAACAACGATCATGGTTTCGCCGATCGCCCGCGATGCGGCGAGCAGGATCGCGCCCGCAATACCTGGCAAGGCTGCCGGCAAAATGACCTGCTTGACGGTTTCGGATTTCGTTGCGCCCAGGCCGTAGGAGCCGTCACGCATGGCCTGCGGTACCGCATTGATGATGTCGTCTGACAGTGAACTGACAAAGGGGATTAGCATAATGCCCATAACAAGACCTGCGGTCATCACCGCCCTGCCACCGCCCTGCCAGTCTACGCCCAGAAAACCGCCTGCGCCGAACACATCGACGAGCAATGGACCAACCGTAAGCAGTGCGAAGAGGCCGTAAACAATTGTCGGAATACCCGCCAGGACTTCCAGCAGTGGCTTGGCAAAGGCGCGCACTTGGGAGGATGCATATTCTGCCAGATAGATCGCCGCGAAAAGGCCGATCGGTACAGCGACGGCAAGCGCGACAAACGAAATGTACAGCGTACCCCACAGAAGCGGTAGGATACCAAGCTCCGATGACCCGCCACGGCCGGAGAAACTTGGCGCCCATTCCGTGCCGAAGAAGAATTCGGCCATCGGGTACAAGCGGAAAAACTCGATTGTGTTGAAGATCAGGGACGCGACGATGCCGATTGTGGTCAAAATCGCGATTGAAGCGGCAGCGATCAATAAGGCGCGAAGCCCCTGTTCGACCACATTACGGGCACGGAAGCGCGCGCGGGTTTCGCGCCATGCCCACCCCGCGCCGAGTAGCGCAACGATGATGACCGCGACGGACATCGCCGAGTAACCGGCGGCGTTCAAGATCCGAAATTCCTGAGCAGCCCGCATGACTGGCTGCGTGATTTGGGAGGTGACGATGGCGCCAGCTTCTCTCAAACGCGCAGTGATGTCGACAAAGTCAGCACGTCCATTGCGCGCTTGATCCTCTGTGATGGTACCATTTTCGACAGCCAGATCCAGGCCTTCCGCGGTGCGTCGCACTTCTGCCAACACCAGGCTGCGAGAGGATCCTTCGGCGATCTGCGCATCCGGAATCATGTCCGAAACGACGCTGCCAACGTAAAGAGGTTGGCCGATGAGCCAAACAAAAAGCAGAAGGAAGGCCGGCACAACCGCCTTCAGCGCGACGTTCATGCCGTAGTAGTTCGGCAAGGAATGAAGTTTGATGTTTTGGCTGCTGGCACTTTGCAGGGCGCGCGCATGACCAAGGACATAACCGACCGCGGCGATGGCGATCACGATGAGCATAAGCCAGAGCAGCGG
>JBCCRB010000346.1:0-3614 GCA_039208465.1 Pseudomonadota bacterium | reverse complement strand
TCCCGTCGCCACGCGGCTGGGGCTCGGGTCCGTGCTTGGCTATCTGATCGCGGGGATCGTGATCAGCCCGGCCCTCGTACTCTTGAATGTCGATGTGATTTCGATCCAGCACTTTGCTGAGTTCGGGGTCGTCATGATGATGTTTCTCGTTGGCCTGGAACTCGAGCCGAAAATGCTCTGGCAGATGCGGGCAAGGCTCTTAGGGCTCGGCGGCGGGCAAGTTGTTGTCACGACGCTGGTGGTGGCCGCGGCCGCAATCGCGATGGGGCAGCCCTTCACCGTTGCGCTGGCCATCGGCATGGTGCTGGCGCTGTCGTCGACCGCCATTGTTTTGCAAACGCTCAATGAAAAAGGCCTGATGAAGAGCGATGGCGGGCAGTCCAGCTTTTCTGTGCTGCTGTTTCAGGACATTGCCTTTATCCCCATGCTCGCGATCATGCCGCTTTTAGCGATGCCGGAACTGGTTGAGGTTGCCGCGAACACGGCTGCCCATGGCGCCGAGACAGGCCATGCCAGCGATGCCGGCGACCATGGCGCCAGCATGAGCCTGGTGGAGGGGCTCAATGGCTGGCAAACTGCGCTGGTGACGATTGCTGCTGTCGGCGGTGTTGTGCTGGCCGGCAATTATCTGACAAGTCCGATCTTCCGCTTCATCGCGGGTGCGGGATTGCGTGAATTGTTCACCGCAACGGCGCTGATGATCGTGATCGGGATCGCGCTCCTGATGACGCTCGTCGGCCTCTCGCCAGCGCTCGGGACCTTTGTTGCCGGTGTCGTGTTGGCCAACAGCGAGTATCGCCATGAGCTGGAAGCCGACATCGATCCGTTCAAGGGCCTTTTGCTGGGCCTGTTCTTCATGACGGTGGGCGCCAGCATCAATTTCTCACTGCTGTTTGACAATCTGGCCATTACGATCGCGATGACGCTCGGGCTGATGGCGATCAAGGTCGGCGTGCTTTTGGGACTTGCCTATGCGTTCAAGCTGCAGGGTGGCGACAAATGGCTGTTCGCGCTCGGGCTCGCGCAGGCGGGCGAGTTCGGCTTTGTGCTGATCTCTTTTACCATCGCCAACAATGTCATCCCGCAGGCGGTGGCCGACCAGATGCTGTTGATCGTGTCGCTCTCGATGCTTTTAACGCCGGCCCTTTTCATCCTCTATGACCGGGTGATCAAGCCGCGCTACACGCAATCGGAAGAACGCGAAGCCGATGAGATTGAAGAAAACAATCACATCGTCATTGCCGGCCATGGCCGTGTTGGCGGCCTGGTGCGGCGGATGCTGCAGGGCGCCGGCTTTGGCGTCACCGTTATCGATTTCAGTTCGGCGCAATTGGAGATGATCGCCAAGTTCGGGTTCAAGGCCTATTTCGGCGATGCGACGCGGCCGGATCTTTTGCATTCAGCCGGGCTTGGTGAGGCGAAACTCTTTGTCATTGCCATTGATGGCAAGGAGCAGATCACCGAATTGGTGCGCTATACGGTGCAGAATTATCCCGATGTGCATGTACTGGCGCGCGCGGTCGATCGCGGCCATGTGTTTGAGCTCTATGCTGCCGGTTGCCGCGATATTGTGCGCGAAACCTATGACAGTTCGCTGCGCATGGGCCGGTCCGCCTATGAGGCGCTGGGGCTTTCGCGCGCCCAGGCGGAAGAGATGGTGGCCGCCTTTGACGCGCTGGATCGCCAGGGCATGATTGAAAGCGCGGAACATTATGATCCGGACGTGCCGTTTGCCGAAAACGAGGCCTATATCAAAATGGTGCGCGAGCGCCTGGCGACCTGGGAAGATGAACTCAGTGAAAAGCTGCGTTCCATCATGGGCGAAACGAGCACGCCCAAGGATGAAGAGACTAATTCCACTTAATTGAGCACCCCATGGAGGGCACTTGTATCATCGGGCCCTCCCCGGTTTCAGCGATCATCGCCATGGCATCAAGCAGTTCGGTCTTGCGGTTATCAGCGTCGCCGCGCGTGCCGACATCATCAAGCCGACCGCGATATTGCAGTTTGCCATCGGCGTTCAGGCCAAAGAAATCCGGTGTGCACACGGCCCCATAGGATTTGCCGACGCTCTGGTCCGGGTCGACTAGATAGGGGAAATTGAATTTGTGCTCATCGGCGAATTTGAGCATGTTTTTGGGTGAATCTTCCGGATAATCCTTCCAATCATTGGACATGACGGCAAGCACGCCGACACCGGCCTCCATCAATTGATTGGTATCAGCGGCAAGGCGTTCCGCGACCGCTTTGACGTAGGGGCAATGATTGCAGATGAACATGACCAAAAGGCCGGATGACCCCAAATGATCGCTCATGGTGAAGGATTTTCCCTTGGGATCGTTGAGCGTGAAGTCAGGGGCCTCCCAGCCGAACTCACACAAGGGGGTATCGAGCAGCGCCATTTATTATGTTTCCTTTTTCGTGAACCACATCCGCCCCAGCAGACCGTCCCTTTTTCCGAATTGGTGCCAGAGTGCGGCAGCAATATGGAGAACGATCAGGGCGGCGAGCGCTTTAGTGGCAAAGGCGTGAACATAACGTGGCGGATATTGCCAAAAACTGTCAGGCAATGGGTCACCAGAGCCGAAGAACACAATGTCCGGCAAACCCGCCATGGCAGACATGGCCATGCCGGAACCGGCGGCTAAAAAGATCAGGCCGTAAAACGCCCAATGTGTCCACACCCCTACCCTGTCGAGAACAGCGCTGCCGGTGGCGGCGTGCGGCGGCTTGTTGGTGCGCAGACGGGTGATCAGCCGCACCACAAGCAAAAACATAACCGTGACACCAAACAGCATATGGCCGAACAGGCCTTCAAGCTTCAGCGGGTTGTCGTTTGGCAGGGGGGCTAAAAGGAAGGTTCCGGCCATCAGCAGGACAATGATCATCAGCGCCATGATCCAATGGATGGCGACGAGCAAAGGGTGATATTTGTTGGTCATGGCAAAGCTCCTTGGTTTGGACGCAGATTAGCTTTATTTCGATTTAGTTGCAATTGCAATTGTTGCTTTTGTAACAATCTATGCCATATCGGCCCTATGGACATTGCAAAACAGGCAAAGCAGACGCGCGAAGCGAGCACCGGATGGTACATTCAACGTCTTGCCGGTCGGCTTGACGCGATGATGACGGATGCGTTGAAACCGCACGACATGAACCTGGCGCAGTTTCCGATCATGATGACGGCGCTGGAGTTCGACGGTCTCACGCAGGCGGACTACGCCAAGCGCTTCCGCATGCCGGCCTATGCGATCAGCCGCGCTGTGGATGCACTCGTTGACAAGGGTCTGTTGGAGCGGCGCCCCGATATGAAATCGCGCCGGGCGCACAATATTCATGTCACGCAAGCGGGGCGGGCCTTGGCGCCTGCGCTGTTTGACATCATCGAACAGGTCAATGGAAAACTGCTGCAAGCCTTGGACGGTGACGAGGCCAACCATTTGCGCCAATCGCTCGGCAAAATCCTGAACGCGAGCTGAACACGCGCTTCAGGCTCCGTTCCTTCTGCCTACGTTAACCATATTCTCGCGGGCCACCCTGCCCCTCTTATGGATGACATGAAACGCGAGGAAACAATCATGAAATCTCTCATTACCACATTGGCGGCAGCGATG